>NZ_SMTB01000024.1:0-31094 GCF_006864105.1 Acinetobacter sp. RF14B
TTTGCCAGCATTTGGCCTGTGGAAAAAAACACGACTAAGGTCGGGAAAAGATTGCATGTTCAGGGGTGTAACTCTATAATGCCTGCGATTAAAAATAATCATCAGCTAAACTTGTCAAGCATGCTTGTTCAGGCTGGGCCGGGGCAATTGGCCGTCTTGGCGGTATTGTGGCGCCCTTTGCAGTAACCCATTTAATGACCATGCCAAGCGGTTTCAGTTATGTATTTACCATGTTTACCGGGGTGTTGATTCTGGTGGCTTTGGTGATTTTAATCCTCGGCGAAGAAACCAAAGGCCGTACACTGGAATCTATGGGATTGTAGCAGCGCGAATTTCTGGTTGCTCAGACCCTGCAAAATGGATATTTTTAGCCCATAAGACACGATTTGTCGCGCTGTGTAGGCTGATGCCCTTGTGCAGCTCACAGCCGCGATTTAGCATAAGAAACATTAATTGATACAAAAACGAATTTTAGGACTATAGGTTGTTATGACAAGCCTTGCGCATCATGCGACAGAAAACCGTTCCGTAGCAGAGTTTACTGAACAGGCATATCTTAACTATGCCATGTACGTGATCATGGACCGTGCATTACCCCATATTAGTGATGGTTTAAAACCGGTTCAGCGCCGTATTGTCTATGCCATGAGCGAGCTGGGACTGAAATGGACCAGCAAGCCGAAAAAGTCTGCACGTACCGTGGGCGATGTATTGGGGAAATATCATCCGCATGGTGATTCAGCCTGTTATGAAGCCATGGTATTGATGGCTCAGCCTTTTAGTTATCGCTATCCGTTCATTGAAGGACAGGGCAATTGGGGTTCAGCGGATGATCCGAAGTCTTTCGCTGCGATGCGTTATACTGAAGCCAAGCTGTCACAATACAGCGAGCTGCTGTTATCCGAGCTGGGGCAGGGCACTTGTGACTGGCAGGACAACTTTGATGGTTCAATGAAAGAGCCGGTCAATCTGCCTGCACGTGTGCCAAATATTCTGCTCAATGGCACTACTGGGATTGCAGTCGGGATGGCCACCGATATTCCACCGCATAACCTGCGTGAAGTGGTAAAAGGTACCATCGCTTTAATTCGTAATCCGAATCTGACCGATGTCAAAATTGCAGAGTATATTCCTGCTCCTGACCTGCCGACCAAAGCGGAAATTATCACCCCGCCAGCAGAACTGCTTAAAATCCAGACCACTGGTCGTGGCAGTTACCGGATGCGCGCCGTGTATACGATTGATAAAAATGAAATCGTGATTACCGAGCTGCCTTATCAGGTATCCGGCTCTAAAATCATTACCCAGATTGCTGACCAGATGCAGGCAAAAAAACTGCCGCTGGTGACCGATGTGCGTGATGAATCGGATCATGAAAACCCGACGCGTCTGGTGATTGTGCTACGTTCCAATCGTATTGATGCCGAATCGGTAATGAGCCATTTATTTGCCACCACTGATCTGGAATCCAGTTATCGCGTCAATATGAACATGATCGGTGCCGATGGCCGTCCACAGGTAAAATCGATTCGCCGTATTTTACTGGAATGGATTGAAATCCGTAAAACGACAGTCACCCGCCGTTTACAATATCATCTGAACAAGATTGAAAAACGTCTGCATATCCTGGGTGGCTTGATCATTGCTTATTTGAATATTGATGAAGTGATTCAGATTATTCGTGAAGAGGATCAACCTAAACCGGTACTGATGGCGCGTTTCCAGATAGATGAGATTCAGGCTGAAGCCATTCTTGAGCTTAAACTGCGCCATCTGGCCAAACTTGAAGAAATGGAACTACGCCGTGAACAGGAAGAACTGGAAGCCAAAGCCGCAGTTATTCGTGAACAGCTGGCCAATCCGGAGTCTTTAAAGACCCTGATCATTTCTGAACTGAAAGAAGATGCCAAAAAATTCGGGGATGATCGCCGTTCGCCGATCGTACAGCGGGCTGAAGCTGCTGCCATTGATGAATCGGAAATGTTGCCTGCCGATCCAGTGACGGTGGTGTTGTCAGAGGCTGGCTGGATTCGCTGCACCAAAGGTCATGAAGTCGATGCCGAGAAGCTGAACTATCGCGCCGGAGACCAGTATCTTAGCCATGCACAAGGCAAATCCAATCAGCGGGTCTATGTACTGGATGAAACGGGACGCAGCTATGCCTTGCCAATCAACAGTCTGCCCTCAGCACGCGGACTGGGTGAGCCTCTCAGTTCAAAACTTTCTCCGGCAAGTGGAGTAGGTTTCAAGCAGGTCTTGGTGGCGGAAGATGAAACTGAAATTCTGGCAATCAGCAGCAAGGGGTATGGCTTTAAAACCCAAGCCAAGCAGCTGGATACCAATGCCAAAGCTGGCAAAGCTTTCCTGAATTTGTCAGAAGGCGCGCAGATCATGAGAGTACAGTCAGTTGACAGTGCAGCCTATCTTGCACTGCTCAGTTCTGCCGGCCGTTTGCTGCTGGTAGAGTTGTCAGAATTGCCTGTACTGAACAAGGGTAAAGGTAATAAACTGATACAACTCGAGGATAAGGATCAGGTTTTATCCATGGCAATATTGAATCTGGATGAAATGCTTCAAGTCTTTGCAGGACAGCAGCAATTAAAATTAAAAGGGGACGATTTGCAAAAGTATATAGGCAAGCGGGGAGCAAAAGGACACCTTTTACCGCGTGGATATCAAAAAGCAAATAAACTGTTGATTCAAAGATAATACTAGCATCCATCTTATAAAATACGTTATATATGAGCAACGATTCGACAAGATGGATGCAAGGCCGCACACATACAAGTCTAAAAACGACAGGCGGAATTGAAAAAAACAGTTGAAATTCTAAGGATTATGATTGGAGAGATTGGGATTATGGAAAAAATTTGGTTCGCTGAATACCAAAAAACAGGGATTCCGGAAACTGTAGAATTACCAGCAGAAAATACTTCATTGATAGATATTTTTGAACGTAACTTCCAGAAATTTGGTTCACGTGATGCCTTTATCTTTATGGATAAAGTGATGACTTTCAATGAACTGGAAGAAGCTAGCCGTAAATTTGCAACTTATCTACAAAGCTTGGGGCTGGCAAAAGGTACACGTGTGGCAGTCATGATGCCAAACGTTCTGCAATATCCAGTCGTGGCACTCGGGGTATTCCGCGCTGGTTTGGTACTGGTGAATGTGAATCCGCTTTACACTTCACGTGAACTTGAACATCAGTTAAATGACTCAGGTTCTGAAGTACTGGTAATTATTGAAAATTTCGCATCTATTTATCAGGCCATTATTGGTAAGACTCCAGTCAAGCATGTGGTTGTTGCTTCTGTGGGTGACATGCTGGGTACCTTAAAAGGTACGCTGGTCAACTTTGTGTTACGTTCGGTGCGTAAGCAGATTCCAGCCTGGAATATTCCTGGGCATGTGAAGTTCAACACAGCAATCAACAAGGTCAGTCCGAACAATTATAAACGTCCTGAATTGACTCTCAATGATACCGCAGTGCTGCAATATACCGGGGGTACCACAGGGGTGTCTAAAGGAGCAGAACTGACCCATCGCAACCTGGTGGCCAACATGTTGCAGTGTGATGGAATTTTCCAGAGTAAATTTGGTGCACAGGATGGGCAGCCAGATGACCGTATTTTCTGTGCGTTGCCGCTCTATCATATCTTTGCCTTCATGGTGTGTGCACTTTACGGTATGTACAAAGGTCAGGCGAATGTCCTGATTCCAAACCCGCGTGACCTGCCGGCAGTGATGAAAGAATTGCGTAAATACCAGCCAACTTTCTTCCCGGCAGTTAATACCCTGTTTAATGCGCTGGTGAATAATGAAGAATTCAAGCAGCTGGATCATAGCCGTCTGAAGATGGCTATGGGCGGTGGTATGGCAGTTCTGCCATCAACCGCAGAAGCATGGAAAAAAGTAACCGGTACCAATATCATTGAAGGATATGGCCTGTCGGAGACGTCTCCAGTTGCAACTGCAAACCCGCCAGCCTCTGAAGAATTTAGCGGCACGATTGGTATTCCATTACCATCAACTGACGTAGCCATGCTGGATGATGCCGGCAATGAAGTGCCAATCGGGGAGCAGGGTGAGATTTCGATCCGTGGTCCTCAGGTGATGAAAGGCTACTGGAACCGTCCAGATGAAACAGCCAAAGTCATGGTGAATGGCTATTTCCGCACTGGTGATATAGGTGTGATGGATTCACGTGGTTATGTGAAGATTGTTGACCGTAAAAAAGACATGATTCTGGTATCCGGTTTTAACGTCTATCCTTCAGAAATTGAAGAGGTGGTTGCCAAGCATCCAAAAGTTCTGGAAGTGGCTGCTATTGGTGTGCCTGATGAAAAATCGGGTGAAGTGCCAAAACTGTTTGTGGTGAAAAAAGATCCGTCTTTAACGACTGAAGAAATCTTGGCGTATGCTAAAGAAAATCTGACCGGTTATAAGCGTCCACGTTATGTCGAGTTTATGGATGAATTACCGAAATCCAACGTCGGCAAAATCCTGCGCAAAGATCTACGTAAAACTGCTTAACTCAGCCAAGGCTTAAGTTATCCAAGAAAAAAGCGCCTCAAGGCGCTTTTTTCTGATGGATTATTTTTTCATTAACCAGCGATCAAAATAGGGCCGGCCTACACCGACAATTCCCAGAAAAATAAACATGGCCCCAAACTGACGGGTAAAGCCTTTCTGGTGAAATTCACCATAGCTGAGAATATTATCCAGTAAACAATAGACCAGCAGGGCGATGATCCAGTGCCAGAGCGGCAAGCGCTTGATTCCGACCGCATAAAAGCCAACCCATAACACAACAAAAGTGAACAGGGTAGACCAGACATTCATATTGGCACAAATGACCGTCAGTAAAAAAGCCACAATTGGCAGGACAATTTTTAAGACACGATCCACTTGACGTTGATGTTGACGTTGTTTCTCGAGAACCTCAAACATTTCATTTTGATCAGGTGCAACCATCGTGAAGCCTTCAATATTTATAAAAACACCCTATTTAACAAAATTTATTCACTAAATGCCATGTTATGATAGCGATAAAAGCCTGTAAGAGAAAAAACGATGTACAGCATTAGTGGGATTATCTATCTCATTTTGGCCGCCTGCCTTTTACCTTATGTCTTTACCTTTATCGCCAAAAAATCTGCTGGTTTTCGTGCCAAAGACAATCAGAATCCAAGAGTATTTTTAGACAAAGCGACAGGACTGGCCAGTCGGGCCCATGCTGCCCAGCAAAACAGCTTTGAAAGTTTACCTTTATTTATTGCTGCAATTTTATTAGCTGAATATATGGTCATCTCACAAAAACTGGTGATGACTTTCGGCATTGCCTATCTGGTGTTTCGTGTGTTGTACGGAATCTGCTATTTGGCCAACTGGGCGACTTTAAGGTCTATCGTCTGGCTGCTGTCAATCCTGTGCCCGATTACTTTATTGCTATTAATTATCAAGATCGTCTAACTAAATCCGGAATGGCTCAACATATTTGCAGTTCCCTCGGCTAAAACCAAAAAAAATCTGCAAAAACCGTTATAATTGTGGCGATTTTTTCAAAGATATAACTTGTTAAAGAGTGACGCTATGAGCTACAGCAATATCCCAGCAGGTAAAGATGCGCCAAACGACATCTATGTGATTATCGAAATTCCTGCCAATGCAGCACCGATCAAATATGAAATCGATAAAGATTCTGACGCGTTATTTGTTGACCGTTTTATGGGTACAGCAATGTTCTACCCAGCAAACTACGGTTATGTACCGAATACATTATCACTGGATGGTGACCCATTAGACGTGCTGGTTGTTACTCCACATCCGGTTGAGCCAGGC
The DNA here is from genome assembly GCF_006864105.1 of Acinetobacter sp. RF14B. Taxonomy (NCBI): domain Bacteria; kingdom Pseudomonadati; phylum Pseudomonadota; class Gammaproteobacteria; order Moraxellales; family Moraxellaceae; genus Acinetobacter; species Acinetobacter sp. RF14B. The sequence goes on from NZ_SMTB01000024.1 coordinate 5,845, forward strand.
TCTGTGATTCGTTGCCGTCCAGTCGGTAAATTGAATATGGAAGATGATGGCGGTATTGATGCGAAACTGGTTGCAGTTCCACATGACAAACTGACTCCAATTTATAAAGATGTTCAAGAATATACCGATCTTCCTCCGCTATTGATTAGCCAGATCGAGCATTTCTTCCAGCACTATAAAGATTTAGAGCCAGGAAAATGGGTAAAACTGAGCGGTTGGGAAGGTGCGGATGTTGCAAAACAAGAAGTACTGGACTCAATTGCAGCTTATGCAGAAGCCAATAAATAATAGATTTTCTTGTTAGTTTAGGTCTTTAAATCTTAAAGCTTAAATTAAAAAACCTGCACAATGTGCAGGTTTTTTTATGGCTTGAGATTCGAGCAACTTAGAATAGTTTCACAGGAATATCTAACCAGATACGCCATTCGTTGGTATCACCGATGTAAGTGGTCTCATAGGCATCGCTTGCACGATAGTAAGAATGACGAAGACGTAAGCTTGTATCTTTGGCAAAACCAGACTGAACAGTGTATTTCACCTGGTTAAAGAATTCGCGCTCATGCTCGTTATCACTGATCATAGTCCCTGCATTGTTGCTGGCTTTAATATCCCAGCCATAAACAAAAGCAGAGGTCCAAGACAGGCCAGGCACATTTACAGCACCAAAATCAAAGGTGTACTGTAGTTGAACTGATTTTTCATCATTCCCAATGAAGTCTGACAGGTAGGAGTTAGGCAGGTAAATACTCTGTTTGCCATCGCCTACACCTGTCCCTAAACCATAGTCATAGCCAGTGTTACCAAAGTTCTGTTGGTAAGCCACCATAACATTATGTGGACCACGATTATAAGTTGTAGATAAAGCTAAGATAGTATTATCGAATGAATCATCTGGTGAACCAATTTGAGAGTAAAGATATTGATTTGCTTCCTTATCCCATTTTGTATAGTAACCACTAAAATCATGCGTTAAGGTGCTGTTATTTGCCAAAGCATAGCTATAGTTGGTGTTAATATAATGGCGGTCCAAGCGATCTTTAATATCTGTACCGTAGTAAGACGCATTTAAATTGTCATTGAATTGGTATTTCGCACCCCATACCACAGCACGATCCAGCTCTGCACCATCAGAATTGATCTGGTCTGAAAGCTGGTTTTCTGTAAACTTACCTGCAGTTAAGCTTAAATTTTCAATTTCATTACTTTCTACCAATACACCCGTGTAGTACTCAGGCACTAAACGCGCAGTATTGCTTGCAAGTACAGGTAAGTCCAGAACTTGAGTACCATAAGTTGCTGTAGTATTCGATACGCGAGCTTTTAAATATGCGCCGCCACGAGCCCAGTGGTCGTAAGCATCTTTAGTACCATCCGGATTATCTTGAGGGTGGGTAGGGAGCATATCATTTCCAGTATGTCCGTTTTCACCCAGTTTAAAAGAGGCATCTCCGATAATGCCCACACCGAAACCGACAGTTCCTTGCGTGAAGCCTGAGTCCAGTTTAACAATCGCAGTTTGCGCAAATGAACTGGTATCTGCTACTCCATTTTTTTTATCGCGGGTTAAATAACCCGTACGGAACAGAACAGAACCTTCTGCATCTTCAACAAAACCTTTAGATTCGCTTTGCTCACTGGCAAATGCGGTTGAGACTAGGGCAGATTGAATTAAAACTGCCAATGCTAATTTTTTTTTCTGTTGCATTTGGGGAGAGAGCCTTATACAAAGTGAATGGAAATTTTAGGAATTGTATAAGATTAGCTAAAAAAGTGTCATTTTTATTTAATATTTTCTACTAAAGTTTATAACTTTAAGCTTTAGTGAAAATTATATAAGAGCCGTTGAAACCACATAAATTTTTAGATAAAACTTAATAAAAACATTAACTTAAGTTGTAATTTGGCGAGCTGTTGATAAGAGAAACGATTTAATGAGGCCGTGTTTTCACTGAAAAGTTATTACATGTCAGGTTTTACTTGCTTAAATAGTAAACAATTGATAAAGATTTAACTCTGCAGCCATGTTCGCCTATTCTTCAGTAAAAATACTATTGAAAGCCAAATAGACTTTAAAAAAACGATTTAAAAATCTTCGCAGAATAAGAGCATGTGTGGATTTACTGGCTTCTTATCCGTTTTGAAACTGCATTTATTATTAAAAAATTAAAAACTGATTTGATTCGACTGTGCTTTTTACCCTGCTGATTGGCATAGCTCTTGCATCGCCTAACTGGAGTCCACTACATCAGCATAAGTACGTCTTGAGGCGTTTGGGGGGAAGAATGAAATTCATGTTAAAAACATTGGTGGTTGGATTAGGCAGTGCTGTTTCTGGCTTGAGTCTGGCGGAAGAACCGTCAGCTGAACATAGGGTTTCCGGTAATATCAGTATACTTTCCAGCTATAACCTGCGCGGTATCACCAATACACCTGAAAATAAAAATGCAACTCTTCAGGCTGGGCTGAACTATCAGCATGCCTCAGGTGTGTATGCAGGCTGGTGGGGTTCTACGCTGGATTATGGCGATAACTTGCCGAATGCTTTTGAAAATAATCTTTATCTTGGGATCAATCGTGCAATGAAGCAAGACAGGGGCTATACACTTGGTCTGACCTATTATTACTACTATGATATTGATACCAGCGCTGCCAATGGTTTTGAAAGTTTATTGGGTTTGACTTATCAAGACTTCGGTCTGACTGTGCAAACCTTGCTTGAGGACCTGACCTGGGGCAATGCAGGTGATACCTATGTTAAAGCGACTTATCGCCATCCATTAGCGCAGGATTTTAATCTGGATACCGCATTGGGGCTGTATGCTTACGAAAAATCAGGTGATCTTGAAGGTACGGCTGAATATTTTGGCTTTCGTCATTTTGACATCGGTTTGAGTAAAAAGTTTGACAAGACAGGGCTGAGCGCCAGTATGAATTATATACTGGGCGGTTATGACCGCTTTGATGAAAAACAGAAGAATAAAGTAGTATTTACTCTGGGCTACAGTTTTTAAAGCACAGAAAGCCAGAGGTGTATCAAGGCGACAATCGGTCGCCTTTTTTGATTCAGAGCTGATGTTGGCCGCGATACGATAACGCTTCTGACAGGTGCTGACCTTGAATGGTTTTACTTTGATTTAAATCAGCAATAGTGCGAGCAACCCGTAAGACCCGATGATAGCCGCGTGCTGACAGATTTAATTTCTTCTGGGCCAGTTCGAGCATCTTTTGGGTAGTTTGATCCAAAGTCGCATACTGCTCCAGTTGCTGAGGAGTTAAACTCATATTCAGGGCACTTTGTCGCTGAATCTGTAATTCATAGGCGGCAATCACCCGCTGTCTCACCGATTCGGAATTTTCCGCGGCTTGTGTATTCTGTAATTCGTGTGCCTGTAAAGGAGGCACATCAATATGCAGATCAATACGGTCTAGCAGCGGGCCTGAAATCCGGTTCTGATAACGCTTGATACTGTCCGGTGAACATTGGCAGCGACTGTCCTGATGAAAAGCATAGCCACATGGGCAGGGATTCATCGCTGCAATGAGCTGAAAATTGGCCGGAAAAGTGATTTGCCGGGAAGCCCGTGAAATTACGATTTCTTTGGATTCCAGCGGTTGGCGTAATACTTCTAAGACTTTACGGTCAAATTCAGGTAATTCATCCAGAAATAATATACCTAAATGTGCCAGGGTAATTTCCCCCGGTTTAGGATGTGAGCCTCTGTCATTTACAGTAATAGAATAGAGTGTCATGATAAGTAATCAATAAGTTACTACACTATTTTTACACAAATAAATTAGATTGTTTACATAAATAGATGAGAGTAGCTTACATAATTACATTAATAAGCACGAGTGGCTATAAGGTGAAATTTTATGAAAAAATTGAGTGATGAATACTCCCCTGTTAGAAAAGCCCAAACTGTTTATGGGAGTATTTCGGGCAATTATGCTTTTAGAGGTGAAAAAACTATTTGGTTTGAATCTACCCTTGAGCGAGATTTCATACTCAAGCAAGAATTTAATAACAATGTGATTGATATTGTAGGGCAACCTGTAGTTATTCCGTACATTACCGAATTAGGAAATGAATCTACCTATACACCTGATTTTTTGGTGCAGTTTTCAAGTTCGAATTGTGATGAATTTGAGGATTTCCCTGTACCAATACTCATTGAAATTAAGCCAAAGAAAAAGCTTATTGAAGATTGGGATAAATTAAAACCAAAATTCAGAGCAGCTCATCGTTTTGCTGCAAATAAAGGATGGAAGTTTAAAATTATCAGCGAAACAAGATTATATGATCAGTATTGGGAAAATATTAATTTCTTAAGAAAATTTAGACGCTCTCATGTAGATGCCGTTGATCAACAACTATTACTCGATACCCTACAAAAGTTAGGTCAATCAACAATTAATCAATTACCTGCTCATATTTTTAAAGATAAAACTAATATTTTAAAAGGGATTCATCAAGTTTGGGCATTAGTGGCAAAGCGCATGGTTGCTTGTGACTTGTATTGCCCTTTAACGGCTGAAACAGTGATATGGGTGAACCAAAATGATGCATTTGCGAGGAATATCTAAATGATTGAATCTGATGCTGTCAATATTGATCGTAGTCGTATCATTCTAAAACCCAACGTTGTTGTCGATTATGAGGGGCAACCCTATAAAATTGTGAATGTTCTGAATGCCAATGACATTGTCATATCTAGTCTGGATTCCGTTCGTAGCTTACAGGTCAATGCTAAAAGTTTGACCGTTTTTGATGGGAAAAATATGCTAACTGAGAACTTGAATAAGGGTGATCAGGATATAAGTAATGAAGCTTGGCAGATTGCCTTGCAGCGTTATGAAATTATTAAACCACTGATTGAGTATTCAACGACTGAACTGGTCGAAAATAGGGCGAGTGAATATGATGTGAATCGTTCAACATTGTGGAAATGGCTTAAAGATTATCGAGAAAATAACTCTCTAATGGCGTTGATTCCCAAAAAACGAGGTTGGACAACTGAGAAATCAAGATTATCACCTCAGGTTAGCAATATTATTAAACAAGCTATCAATGATGAATATTTGAATGCGAAGAAACCAAGTATTTCCAAAACGATTGAAATTGTAAAAGCAGAGTGTTCTCGGCTTCAGCTTGAAGCACCGCATGAAAACTCTATTCGTAGAAGAATCGAGGCTTTAAATGATTATCAAGTAACGAAAGCACGACTTGGATCAAAAGCTGCAATAGATAAATTTAAGGCTGCTGCGGGTTCATTTCCAAATGCTGATTATCCTTTGGCGTATGTGCAGATTGATCATACTCCTCTAGATATTGAAATCGTGGATGATGAGTTTAGAGAAGCGATAGGAAAACCTCACTTAACCTTGGCAATCGATGTTTTCAGTCGGATGATTGTTGGATATTACCTATCACTAGAAGCACCAAGTACGACTTCAGTGGCGATGTGTATAGCATCTTGTATTTTGTCAAAAAAACGTAAGTTGATCGAACTGGATATTGATGCTGAATGGCAGGTCGAAGGGATCATGGACTCGGTGCATACAGATAATGGGGCTGATTTTAGAACCAATCACATCAGTAAAGCTTGTCTAAAGTATGGGATTCATTGGGAATACCGACCGATTGGTGGGGCAAGGTTTGGCGGTCACATCGAGCGTATGCTTGGTATCATCAATCTTGAAATGCATGTCTTGGATGGTACAACTTTTTCAAATGTGCAGCAGCGTGGAACTTACGATTCCGCTAAACAAGCCTGTATGACATTAAAAGAGCTTGAATACTATATCGTTTATTGGATTACTAAGGTTTATCACCAGAAGAAACATTCCGCTTTAGGAACATCCCCAATCGTTAAATGGGAAGAAGGTGTTTGGGGTACGAAGACGACAGCAGGAACAGGTTTGAAAGAACGTGTATCAGATGAAGATACCTTGTTTATTGATTTTCTACCTGAATTTGAAGCAACCATTCAGCGTACAGGGGTGCAAAAAGATAACTTATTCTATTTTGCCGACTGTTTAAGACAATGGGTTAATTCTATTGATCCAGAAGACAATAATCGAAAGCGTAAAAGAAAATTCTTGTTTAAACGTGATCCGAGGGATATTTCACAGATTTGGTTTTATGAGCCATATTCTAATACCTATTTTAAAGTACCTACTGCAAAGCGAGAGATACCACCGATTAGCTTATTTGAATATAAGCAGGTTCAGAACTATCTCAAAAGTGAACGTCAGGATGTTCAGAATCAGGATGAGATTTACAATGCGATTTTGCATCTACGTGATCAACTTAATCAGGCTAGAAGCTTGACTCGAAAGCAACGTCGCTCAAACCAAAGAAAAAAGGAAAATGAAAAAGCCATTACTCAGCTTTCCGAACAGAATCAGTCTAAAAAGGCTGTAGTTTCTGAAAGCCTTCAGACAAGTGATGATTTGTGGAGTACTCCTTTAACTGCATTTGATGATTTAAGGTGATGTGATGGAAAAATATGAACATCTTGCAGAGCATGTACTTGAAATCATGCAATTAAGCGATAGTGAACGGATTGAGACATTATTTACTGATAGATGGATTGGCTATAAGAAAGCCATTACCATCATGAATACATTGACTGATATTTTGAATCGCCCTAGAAAACTAAGACCCGAATGCTTATTGATAGTTGGTGATTCCAATATGGGCAAAACAACTATCATTCATGAGTTTGCTAGACAGTATTATACAAAAAACGTAAGTGATGCCGACATGGATTTATTGTCCGTGACCAAGCCTGTTTTACCGATACTTGCTCCAGCAAAAGCCAATGTTAAAGAACTCTATATTAATATTTTAAATCACTTCTTTGTGCCATTTCGGGCAAGTGATCCTGAAGGCAAATTACGAAATCAAGCCGTACACTTGATGCGTAAGTATGAAACAAAAATGTTGATTATCGATGAAATTCATAATTGTCTGACAGGTTCAGCCAAATTGCTTCCCGAAGTCATGAACACACTCAAGAACCTCAGCAATGAATTGAGTCTGAATATCGTAGGTGTCGGTACTCGTGAAGCAATCACCATACTGCATACTGATCCGCAATATGCCAGTCGCTTTGATGTGGTGAATTTACCCAAATGGGAACTCAATCAAGACTTTTTAAGATTATTAGTGAGTTATGTTCGACTATTGCCGTTAAAAAAACAGTCTAATCTTGCATCCAAAGAGATTGCTACGTTGATTTTTGAAGTGTCAGGTGGAAATTTTGGGGATTTAAATCGATTACTGGTGGAGTGTGCCAAAGAAGCCATTTTACAAGGTGATGAAGAAATTACCTATGACATCGTACATAAGTTTAAATGGCTTAAACCTACGGAGGGCTTAAGAAATATTAGAAATATAAATCTCAGCCTGAGTTAATTTTGCTAAATCATTATAGGGAGGTAGAAATGAGTCAACCTGAACAATGTTGGTATATCAGAACTCCCATTCAGCAAGGGGAAATATTTTCATCGTGGTTGATTCGTTCCGCCTTAGATGTAGGTTGCTCACCTATGGTTCTCATTGAGGCTTTATGGGGGAAATGGAGAGCTTTAACGATTGATTTAGACAAAGGAGTAGATGCAGAAAGGTTCGATGCTCTGTTATCTCATAGTATGGAGTCAAAACAGAATATACAGCAATCGATGTTGAGTAGCATCGTTTCTCAGGTACAGCCAAATTATGATCCAAATCAAAATATCCCTTGGGTTTTATCCTTGGGCACACGAAACCGCTCAAATACATCAGGTCGGCAAGTGTGTGTTGAATGCTTGAAAAGTCATGAAAATCCGCCTTATTTGCGTTTAATGTGGCGTATGGGATGGCATTGTAGTTGTGTTGAGCATCAGGTAAGTTTAATTGACCATTGCCCTGAATGTGGTGTGACGATCCAACCATTTAAAGCCGATATGGAACATGGTTGTTTAGCGATCTGTACGACATGTGGTTTTGATTTAAGGCGTTGTGAGGAAAGCAAAAACATCAATTTAAATGCTTTAAACTTCCAAAATAAAGCAGAGCAAGTCTTAAAACAAAAATTTGGTTTTTATAATCAATCCCCAGTGACTTCTCAAGTATGGTTTGAAATTGCTCGTGCATGGCTTAGTGAGATCAGATTTTTGGTCAATACGCCCAATAAAAATGTGATTCAATTATTTGAAAGTTTTGACGTAAATTTACATCTTCCAAATCCAATTACTCCTTTGGCATTTGAATATCTGAATACTCAGGAGCGAATAGTTTTGCTTTCAATATTGGATCAGATTATGGATATTCCATGTAATTTACTAATACAGCGTTCAAAGGAATACGGAATTAGTCATGCAAACTTTTGGGATAAGCGTAAGAAGCTGCCTGTTCAGCTCCAACAGATGAAAGATTTAATGATTAAGCCTACAAGACATTATCCTGTCTCTCGTGCAGCAATAACTGTTACTAAGCCAAAATCTAAAGCAAGTGTACAACGTCAATGGTTAAATTTATTAAGAAGAAGCAATAATAGTGGAGCGAGGCATATTGACTGAAAATGTTATTGAACATGACTGTCATGGATGCAACCAGTCTGTTTCTTTCATAAAAAAACGATATAAAGGCAAGAAATATTGTTCGACTTGTTATGCTCGTATCTTTAAAAAACGATTATGCCCAAGTTGTGGTGACTTTGCCCGACTCCCTAGAGATGATGAACAAGCCATTTGTAATGAATGTATTAAGAAACAACCCTGTATTCGATGTAATCAGACAAATAAACCAATAGGTAAGCTGACTGAATATGGTGTGGTGTGTAATAGTTGTTCCGTGTATTTTAGACCCATTGAGCCTTGTGAACGATGTGGTACGCCATCACAAAAATTGACCCGAATTTCACGATTTAATGATGATCTACGGGTATGTCCAAAATGTGCGACACGAGATTATGAGACATGTCCATCGTGCCAGAAACATCGCTTATTGGAGTCTGATGCATCAGGACAAAGAACGTGTAAAAAATGTAGAGATAAGCCTCAGAAACCCTGTAAAGCATGTCATTGTATGATTGCAGCAGGTTGTGCTGATTTATGCGATGATTGTTATTGGCATCAAAATTTATGGAATAAATTTGATCAAAATCAGAAAGTATTTGAGTCTAGCTACTTAAAACAGCAGTATGAAAACTATACAGGCTGGTTAGAAAAGAAAGTGGGATCACATAAAGCCGCATTATATATAAATAAACATACCCATTTCTTTATGAAAACCGAAATAGATTGGAATCAATCTGTGCCTACAACAAAGCAGTTATTAGCAAGGTTACGAAGTAGTGGGCTTAGAAAATTTGAATTGGTGATGCAATGGCTTGAAGAGGTGCATGACATTCGAATAGATATGGATAACAAAAAAAGTTGTTCAGAACGAGATCAGATGGAAAAACTTGTGCAACGTATTTTTCAACCATCTTTGGCGTATGATGTTGTACTGGAGTACAAGAATAAATTAGAAGAAAAAATCAAAAGAGGCGATACTTCACTACGTTCAGCTCGGTTGGCTGTAAAGCCTGCTGTGGCGTTGATGCTGTCAATGGGGCAAGAAAGTACCCAATTACCAAATTTGGAGCATGTCAAAGCGTATTTGGCTGACTATTCCGGTCAAGCTGCCGCTCTCACTGGATTTGTTAACTTTTTAAATGAAAATTATGGTACTTCCATTGATTATTTAAAGTTAAAAAAATCTAATTTTTTAAAGGCTAAACGGAAACAAAAGCTAGAAAACAAGATTGTTGCCCTAACTCAGACTGATTTAAGTAGTAACAAAACCATCATCAGTTGGGTTAGAAGTGGTCTTAGATATTTTCATCAACTTCCTTACATTGATGCTTTAAAGGTTAAAGCTGAGATGATTACTGAGACAGATGATGGTTTTACTGTAGTGTTTAAGAGGCAATCTTATTGGTTACCCAAAAGGAAGCTTAAGTGACTATGAAAACTTAAATTATTACTTATAGATTCCATTAATTTTTTATTCTTGTGCAGTGAAAATAGTTATGAGATGATGAATTTTTCTTTGACTTATAAACTTGAGTATAAAGGGTATTATCAAAAATGAAAGCAGTTAAGCAAAATAAAACTATACATTATAAATCTGCTAAATTTGTTGATAACAATATAACCTTGCAGAATTTATTAGAACAAGCTTTTGATAAAAATTCTGTTTACGCAAAGGCAGTAGCAAGAAAAGAGCAATTTAACCCAGATTCTGCTGCATGTCGTTTAATTAGTCGTTTTAGAGTAACCAATGGTGTCTTTTTTGGTCAGTTGGCTTACTTCGAATCAGGGAAAGTTCCATTAAAGTTATTAATGAATGATGATTCCGAGCAGTGCGAAATTATTGCTACTAATGATAAATCAGAAAATGATTCAACAACAGAATTTCCAGAGTCACTTTTATACTTCTGTGTACTAGATAACCATGTAGCCATTGTTCAATCAAAGTCATTAGGATTCAAAGACTTGGAGTATCATTTAAACTGGTTTCTTAATAGTTGTTGTAACTATATTACTAATGCTTTGATTTTAAGTGATCAAGTATTACCAGAAGTTAGGGAAAAATTATACAAAGAGCCCGCTAAGGAATTAGTATATGAAGAACCTTTATATACCAATGATATGTTGGAGAAAAAATCTGAAAATTCACAAAATATTTCACAAGCAGAATTTAATTTAGATGGTAGTGGTGCAAGCATTCTCAAAAACTTATTCAATTTTAAGGGTATTAAGTTAAACGAGTCATTGGATGATGCTAACTTATTTGTTCAAGTGATTGTTAAATATAAAAATAGAACATCAGAATCAGGTCAAAAAGTATTAGATTCTATTGCTTCGAGTATGAGGCATAACCCCGATGAAAATTTTAAAATTCGATTAAAAAATGGTGGTATCATTTCGGGTAAAGATCTGCGTATTAGTGGGAAAATTCCTGTCAGTATCTTGAACGGAGTGATAGATGAAAATGGTATTAGCTTGGAAATGATTAAATGGCTAAGTGATCAAGCACAAAAGGTTGTATGAGTGTCAGCTTATGGCTAATAAAAGATGGTATATAGAAATGTTTGAGATGCACAACTTAGTTGTGCATCTAATCGTTTTTATTACTGTTTTTTCTATTGTGTATACAATTCTACACTATGTGCCGCTTTCAATTGCAAAAACGAATTGGACACTTTTTATACTTGCTTTTAACCTTGTTGCCCCTATCGGAGCTATTGGTGCTTCATATTTTAAAATGAGTGATCTAAAAGCTGTATCTTTAGAGTTGTCGAATGAGGAAATTCATCGCCTTCAAGACAATATTAAGATTAGACTAAGATTAATTCTAAGGGTATTCGTGTTTATTATATCACTAGCGGTTATTTTTAGTGTTATGTTGATAGCTAATGCTGGAAGTAACCTCAGTAATTTAACAATATCATTAGGGACATCTCTAACAATTTGTGCAATCTTATTGCTTTATATCTCATGGAAAGAAGCGGATGAAATAAATCAATTTAAAGCTGATGTGCTTAATAGAAATCTTAGGAAAAAGAAACAAGAAGAGATCTTTAAAAAAACATCTAAAAGTAAAGAAGATAATTGATCTACTTAATAATAGAAATATAAAAATCAAACTGGTTATGAAATAAAAAGCCGAGATTAACTCGGCATTCTTGTATGAAAATCAATAGCAAAATCAGATTCAGATCGTGGTTCAGTATTGTAGAATTTAAAGCCTAAACATTTAACCTCTTTATAACCATGCGATTTGACTTCATTTAAGAACTCAACATAGTTTTGTGAATCATCTTGTTCTGCATCAAAAACAATTTGGCTTTCATCATCCAAACTGATCAAGACTTCCTCTTTCCAAGTATCTTTTTCAAGCAAATGACCGCCTTTAGGCTCAATTAAGCATTGATAGTACATTTCACCATTTTCAGCATCATTAATGATCAACATGTAGTCAGGGCTGAATCTACGACCATCTTTCGGGCTGAACAACCAATAATCAAGTTCATTGCGTATCAGGTAAATCTCTGTACCCTTGTAGCGTGATTTAAGCTCGTCAATTTGCGTTGCAACAAACTTAACAAAGCGTTTTTCTTCGCTTGTGCCATAGTTCTCACTGTAGGCGTACCAATCGGCAGTTTCAACATCAAACTGTAGATCGGGGTTGTCATGGCTTGACTGTGGTTTTGCACGTTCATCAGGTGCATAATCACTTGTTTCACCATCTAAGTCTTGGATAGGAAATGAAACTAAGTAGATGTTCTTTTCTTGTTGAAAGATGGACGATAGTGATTTAGGTCTAAAAATATGACTTCCTGTAATCTTTGGCATGTGCTGATCTATGGCTTTACGCACTTCAGGGAGAATCACACCGACCAATAATTGTAGTTTTTCACGTGCTTCAAGTTGGTTAATATCTTTGCCTTCTGAATACGAATATTTAATTTCATATAAAGGTAGGTATTTTTCAATCAATTCATCAATACTCTTTATCCCAACAATATGATTTTTCAGATGATTAAATCGAAAGAAATTATTTTCTGCTGACATTAATGCCTTACGAATAATCAACGGTGAAAAGTATTCATCGGTTAAATGAATGGTTTTATACTGAATCCCTGCCTGAATTTTATTTTGCTCTTTGTCCGTTAAACTTCTTGTATGAAGTCGGTAAATACTGGCTTTGATTTCCCTTCTAAAAGTAGCATCAATTTCTGTATCTGTTGTTTTACTGCGGTATAGTTGCTGATTCACCAATACAAAACCTTTTTTATAGGTTTCACTATTGAGGAATTCGGACTTGAGCTTAATTGTCCGTTTTTCCATACTTTTATTTACAATTCCCTCATCGAGTAAGGCATATTGCAAGTTATCTAAGAACGTACCTGTTTTAACAAAGTGGTAGAAGAAAGTTTCTAAAATACGCCCATGCTCATGCGGTGCATTATCAAATTTACGTTTGAATGGATCGAACTCATAACTATGTTCTTCATCAAATAGCCCTCCACTTTGAGAGATCTTATAAGCCCTTGGCAGTTTGTATGGACACAATCTTGCACCACGACCAATCAACTGGATATCTTGTAGCGATACTTTTTTAGATTCTGAAATATCAAAATGAATAATGTCAAATAGGCTGAGTACATCCCATCCTTCGTTTAGTGCATTAACAGAAAAAATTGCTCGAATCACATTTCTTGGACTATCGAGTAGAGGTAGTAAATCCGCTTTCTCTTTTTTCTGGCTGTTATACGTCATGCTGTTATCTTCACGGAAACGCATTTTAATTTCAGCAATAAACGTATTTAAGCCGTCAGGGTCTTGAGAGGATACCAACCCTGATTTTCGTGAAGCAAGCCAACTAAACATTTGAGAGATAAATCGGTTTCGATCTTCTTCTATGAGTGATTGCTGTGTGCCTGCACCTAAGTTTTTTAAATGATCTAAATCACTTACCTTGAGTGAACTAATCACTTTATGGAAAAACTCCCGATCGTCCTCACTCTTGGCAATTTTGGTAGATTTAATCAAAATAATGGGATTAACCTGAACATTCATTTCTCGTTCAGCGAGTAATCTGCGGTATTCACTCATCACAACCGCATTGATGACCAATAAACGCTTTTGATCTTCAATCTGCGTTTCTTCGTTATAAAGAAAGCCGACTTCTTTGCTGTATCCATCCTTATTGAATTGTAGAAAATCGTAACGATGAATCAACTTATCACGATATTTTTTATGAATGTGAGGGTTTTCTAAATCTACGGTAGCGGTAAACTCTAACAGTAAATTATCGGGACGAGCATAGATTGCTGATTGAACAGCCGTTTCCCAATTACGAATATCTTCTTCTTCGGTTTTTTTGAGTTTTTTACGTGTATCTACGTTTAAACGGTGTGCTTCATCGGCAATCACAACAACAGCATTATCTGCAAAATCTTGGGAAGTTAAGCTATTTTCTTTATCTTCTGTCAGGCGATTATATAAAAGTGCTGTGCTGAAAAACATGAAGTTAATAGTATCTTTTTGAGCATCTTGAAACCGATCAATCGCACGAATATTAATGGTTTTACCATTTAATTTAACTCCTTTCGGATTAAACAAATACTTGGCAAATTTATAATCGGTGAAGTTTTTTACCGCCTGATTTTTAATTTGCAACTGGTGTACCAAAAATACAAAATTGCGGTAGCCTTTTTGATATAGATACAGGATAGCAGCAGCCATTGTGAGCGTTTTACCTGTACCTGTCGCCATATTAAACAACAAATGCTTAGCTTGACTTGGGTCTTGCTCAAATAGCCAAATAAAGTGCTTGATGGCAACTTCCTGATAATCTCGTAATGTCTTTGAAAGATTATCGGTGATGTAAGTTGGGAGTTGATAATCTCTGCCCCACTCCTGATATTCAGGATTCGATTCAATTTGATTAAACAAGAACTGCGACAATGTATCCTTGACTTTGGTTTTTGTGCTTTTAGTCATTGTTCGCCCCATAGAATAGATCGGTTAAAGCCATTTCTTCATCTGTGACATGGTAACGACTATCACGCATATCTGCATGATTCAGATAAAGTTGGTTTTCATCCAAAATGCCAATCAGTAATTCTTTGCGTTGATCTAAATCTAGTGAGCGGAAGTTTTCATCTTTTTCAAATTCGCTTTTCTCGAACCAAAACTTCAAGAAGGCATTTTTAGCCATTTCATTGTAGACTTCATCTAGCTCACCTTTACTATTGGCAATCATGATTTTATCTAAAAAGTCTTGGTTATATTTTTTAAGCTCAAAATAAATAAATGAACCACCACCTTGCCAATTCACCGCCTTAGAAATACCACCTTGTTCGCCCTCTATCACTTTCTTTAAGCGTTCTTTAGTAATATCTTCGATATAGTCCATTTGTTCAATACCAATCCATCTGCGTCCCATTTTATGAGCGACAGCGCAAGTCGTGCCTGAACCTAGATGGTAGTCGAGAACAATGTCGTTTTCGTCTGTCGATAATTCTATAGCACGTTGAATTAGATTTTCAGGTTTTGGGTTCTCAAATACAACATCACCAAACATGGCTTGTTGGTGCTTTGTTGCGTTTGTGGTGGTATCAGTAGAAGTCCATAAAATTGTATCAGGTGTTACATCAGACCAAAGTGTTGATGCAGCTTTTCCTTTACCTGCTTCAATAGCGTCTTCTAAATATACTTTTAATTGTGGTTTAGTTAAGCCCTTTGAACCAAATTGAATACGATTTCTTTCAAGTAAACTGAGGTATTCTTTCTCTGTTGTACGCCAATGACGACCTTTAGGAGGCGTATAAACATCTCCATTATTAGGATTGGTAATCTTATATTCTAAATTTTCACGGACATTAGGAGCATCAAATGGCTCAATTTTGTATTTACCTAGTTCATCTTGTAGATCAAAACCCTCTATATCTAAAGCTAATTTAAAATCGGCTTTATTGACAGCTGTTTTGTCCTTAGCATAAGTAAGAACATGTGTACTTGAAACAGATAGTAGGCCATCACTAGAAATGGATTTTCTTGATTGCCAAATTACATCCGCAATGAAATTTTCCCGTCCAAAAATATCATCTGCTAAGACCTTGAGGTAATGTGCTCCATCATCTGAAATGGTGATGAAAATAATACCGTTTTCTTTTAAAAGTTCTTTTGCAACTTCAAGTCGATTTTTCATGAAAATTAGCCATGAAGATAGCTTGAAGTTCGAATTATATGCAAATGTATCAGCAGGCTTTGTATCAATAAAATAATAAGGCGGATCAATGAATATACATTTTACTTCATTGGAAAACCTTTGTTTTAGAGAGTGTAAAGCAAGTAAGTTGTTGCCTTTAATCAATAAATTTTGTTGTAAATTTCCATTTTTATCAAAGAATTCTATAGCCTTTCCTGAATTCCTGAATTCCTGAATTCCTGAATTCCTGAATTCCTGAATTCCTGAATATTTGATATTTGTCAATACTTTTGGCTCAAATAATGTATCAATATCAGTGCCATCAACTTCAAGATGAAGAAAACGTTCTTCACGTCCTGAATCTTCTTTGCTCATTCCTGCTTCAAGTACAGTGTCTTTAAAGGGGAAACTTAGAACTACATCGGTATTATTATTCAAAAAGCCAATACGATCTTGGCTTGTAGAATAAAGCCCAATTTTGTTGCTATAGCGAGTATATCTACCTTTCTTGAGTGAATTATCAGACATGAATAAATCCTGTTGTACCGTTAAGTGGAAGCTAAAGTAGCATTTCTTTATAACCAAGCGTTTTAAGTATTTAAAACATAACTATTGCTCAAAGTACTACGATTGATTTTATTGCTAGTGCTAGAATTACGATTGTTGCCTTTTTGAAATAACTTTACCAATGATAACGTATTAATTCTTATTAGGTTAAATCTGATTAGTATAATAAAAGAAGGAATAGCCTACATAGAGCTATTTTATAATCAGCAGAGAATTCAGAAAGGACTAAATTTTAAGACACCAAATCAAATGGTAGAAGACTTTTAGAAGTTGGCTGCCTAGAATCTCCCAAGTAAGAGTGTCCTCTTATTTCAGCACACATCAGTAGAATCGTTATCAAAACATCTTCCTTAAACTTAGTAGGGGTAGGGTATCAACATAGCAAATTCAGGCAATTAAACAATTTAATTTACAAACTAGTGAAATCTAATATCAAATGCTTTAATAAATCTATTGTGACATGCCTAGACTCATAATAATTTTTAAAAGTTGATGTGCTGAGGTTTAGTACTTCTGAGTTTCTTTTATCGTTGATTAATAATTTATTAATTCCACCTACTGTATTACTAAGATCTCCTTCTAAAAGGAATCCTAGCATACATCCAAGGGGATACTTATTCTTAATAAACCTATCCATTCCTTCATTTATATATGATCTTTTTAAGTTAGAATCTTTCTCTTTAATTCTTTTTGCTTCGAAGTAATATAAGTGTTCATCTGACTTATTAAATGTAGCCATTTTGAAATCTATTCTGGATAGACTGTTGGCAAATCCTTTGATTTTATTAACATTTGCAGAGGAAAGATGGTGTTCTCTTGAAACGAAAATTCGCCACTTACGTCTTGAAGGGTTTAAATCAATTCTTTCACATAGTTCCTGAGAAATATCATTTTCATCCCAGTCGAATTGTAGGGTTTTTTGAGCTAAAGAGCCTTCATAAGCTTCATTTATTAACCTGAAGCATTTAATTTCAAAAGCCTTTTCATATGCAATTTTACTAGGAATTGACATTTTAATCCCCATTAAGAATTTCAAAAATCAAATCATGAGCATCATTAAATGCCATAGAGTTTGTCCAAAACTTTTTCTGGTTCGGTCGTATAATATAAATATCATCATTGTTTTTAAAATTTAAATTCTTTTTAAAATATATATTTGTAGAACTTTTTTCCCATAAATATTTATCTAAGCGACTCAATTCATCATCTAATTTTTCTGGAGATATTGAAATATCTTTAATAGTTTGTTCGTGAGATATTTTAATCATAATTAAAGGGGAGAATTTATTGATGTCATAAATAGTAATATTAACAAAAATATCTTGACCTTCAATGAAGTCATTTAATTCACTGCTAATAATATTTGCATACTCTTTGATTTGATCAAAAGTTGTTAATTCTAAAGCAATTGACTTTTCTTTTTTATGAAACAAATCGATATCATAGTCAACAATATGATTAATTGATGCAATTTCTGATTCTATGAGATCTAGACTCTCATAAATAGTTTTATCTATATTTTCTTCAATAAATAATTTAAGGTCATATTCTTTATACGGATTGATCAGAAAATCCTGTTCTTTTACTCTCCGAATAATCTCTTTTCCTGCATTAATAAGTTTTTCATAATGAATAGAATTTAAGTTAATAGGAATTGTTAGATACTCATTCATCATA
This sequence comes from Acinetobacter sp. RF14B, assembly GCF_006864105.1. Taxonomy (NCBI): domain Bacteria; kingdom Pseudomonadati; phylum Pseudomonadota; class Gammaproteobacteria; order Moraxellales; family Moraxellaceae; genus Acinetobacter; species Acinetobacter sp. RF14B. Next base: position 23,843 of record NZ_SMTB01000024.1, read on the forward strand.
ATCTGCTCTCTCTCGATGCCATATGATGAATTTGTCATAAATAAATAGTAGGTGCTAAATTTTGAATTAAAATATGCTAATAATACATATAGAGCATCTATATTAGAATTCTTGGTGTAAAAGCCATATACACCATCTCTAAAGGCACAATTTTCATCAATATATGACGCACACACTCTATTTTTTTCTAGTCCTTTTTTGACTACAATATGTGGATTTATATAAGCATTAATATCGCCTAGTCGTCTAAAGTGCATAATCTTTTTAAGATCATTGATGCTATTTAAATTGTAATGCTCGATATAGTAATTAACGGCTTTCTCGGTTTTAACGGAGTCTTTAATTTCACCCAAAGAAGTTGTAGGTGTATAGTATTGAGCTATATGATCAGCGTCTAAATACTTAAGATTACTAAGTACTTCAGAATCTTTAGCTAAATCATTTTTATTAGTAAGTAGTTGAAAACCAACACCATTTTTTATTTGATGTTTCTTCGCAAAACTTTCTATATTATTGAATCTATATTTATTTAGCCTCTCGATTAGTTCCCAATCATTTATTTTACCCCACATTGCAATTTTCCAAATTCTGGAATTTGGATTTTTACACTCTTCTCTTGGTAAATACTTTAGGTCGGATGAATCGATACTTAGTCCTTCAATTATATTAGACTTTATATATGTTTTAGGGGCGTAATATATGATTTTGTCACTTGGTTCTTTATGATCTTTTTGATAAAAGATAATACTTATAGGGCCTGTTGCATTACCAAATAATTGACCTCCAAAATTCTTTTTAGCATTTCTAAGAATGGAAAAGTTAAATATTTTTTCAACGTAACATTCGTTAAAAAGCCAGTTTCTGAAGTTTAAATAGCCTATATTAGTGTTTGTTAATATTTTAGTGTTGAATATTAATGCTATTTCTCCATTTGGAGAAAGAGAAATTGCTTTATGTAAAAATGGTAGAACCATTTCTTTCGCAAAATTAAATTGATTACAATAGTTGTTCATGGTATTTGATAGTTCTGATGTTCCAAAGGGTGGATTACCAACTATCAGGTCGAAACTTAATTTCTGGATTTCAATATTATCTGCAATAGTATCTCTACAGAACAAGTTATTACCTTGCTTCTTTATTGTTAAATCATTAGGGTTATTAATGAGATTAGGTAATCTATGGTCTTTATTCTGCCAGATGTTTTTAGGATCTAATTTATCCAATAAGGCTAAATATAAGCTAAAAGCTGCCACTTTAATTGCTTGAGGGTGAATTTCAATGCCAAAAATATTATCTGTTAATAACTTCTTTAGTTTATTAAAATCTGTTAGTTTCTCATTATGTTTATTTTCATAGCGTTTAACTAAACGTTTAAAACTTTCAACTAAAAAAATACCTGACCCACAGGTTGGGTCTAAAACTTTTAAATTGTAATCAGTTTCACCATTATTGACAGGGATTTTTTCATTTAAAATGAACTCTACTAGTGAAGGGGGAGTGTAATAAGTTCCAGTAATTTTTTTTAGAGAAGGATCCGTTTTAAATAAAAAACTTTCATAAATTTCACTTAATAATTCTATTTGAATAATACTAAAATCAAAAACACGCCAATCTTCTAATAGGTTCATTTGAGATGTATTACGATTGCCACTAATAAAACACTGTTTAACTATTTTTAATTGATTTTTAGAGATGTTTTCATCATTACTTACAGAGAAAACATTACCATTAAAATGGTTTTCTAGCTTTTTGAATAGCTTATAAGTAGACTCAACATCGTCTAAAATGTCGAAATAAGATGAAGCCCCTTCTTTTATCTCTGAATAGAGGTAGCTATCGGTAGCTTTCCTATCCTCAAGGTAAAGTAAGAAAAGAGATCTTAAGATTATTTTATGAATAAAATTAATTTCTAGATTATCTTTTTTTAGTTGCTCTGTAGTATTTATAAGGCTTTCAACTAAATATTTATCTACTCTATGTTGAAGGTTTATTTTATCTCTAATAAATTTTGCTTGATCTAAAGTCCAAATAACACCAGTATCAATAGCTACTTTAGAGAATAATGTATTAAGTTCTTGAATTTGGTCTTTATCATTATAACTGTAAGAACTAATTTCAAGAGTTTTTAATTCCTTGTCATAATCTAAGCCTTCTTTTTTCTGTATTACAGGCGTTTTTGTGCAATTGTATATTCTGATTTCAGTATCAGAATAAACATAAAGAAATAAAACTTTATTATAATTCCATGCTTTTCTATGGATGTTACTAATTGTTTGAAGTGTTTCTGAATCAAAAGATGAAACTTTCTTAATGAAAATAGCGGGAAAAGCATTCTTATTTTCATCATCGATATTAATATAAACATTGTCTATACCAAATTCAGAAACCTCATTTAAAATATGAGCTTCACTCTCCAACAACATTTTGTTATCAGATTTTAAATTAATTGAGTGTTGTAAGTTAAGCTCTTCTAAAATATTCATCAGGTTAGAAATTCATTTAATAAGTGAATCCGGAATTTATATATCTTTGTGAAATATAACAAAAAAATGTTATATTTTCTAGTGTTAATTAAGCTAAAAGTGATGGCTAGTTTTTATACTTTCGCACTTGCTGCTTGAATCCGCCATTTAAAAATCATCTACCTCTGTAGACTTATGAATAAGTTTTTAAAGCGATTTTTCCATTCATCTGGTGTGGCGTATAAATGTTTTATTGCAATCATTTTATGAATGAAACTATCACAATAGAGTGCCCATTTTTTGATTCCTTTGGCACTTTCTAGCTCAATGCAGATTTTTTTTATCTGTTCGTTTGTTAACTTATGCTGTGTAAAAATAAGAAAAGCACAAAATTTTTCATGATTTTTATTTTTATTTATATCGATCAGATAGGAAAAACCATTTTGATTTTTTAAGTCTAATTTTAAGAACAATAATTTTCGCCCCTTTTCATAATCAATCCATGAAGGATGTTTTTGTTTAGGCACAAGTTTTTTGATTTGAAGCAAATTAATACTCGCTATCATTTCACCATGTTCATTAATTGCAGACAGGTGTTCTAGAGGAGAGTCTATTTCTGAAGCAAGTCCTTGGAGAGATTGAATAATATATTGAATATCAAAGCGCTCATCTCTGCTAGGCGGTGTATCTGTAGTTTCAGATTTTTTGATCTTAGTATTTTTATTGCCATAAGGTTCATCAGATGATGTTTCTACATCTTTTGAATTATCTGAATAGGGATGATTGGGTATACCAACTTCAATTAGGTCATTGGTTGGTTCGTTAAAAGAATACTTCAGAATATCTTGTGTATTTCCAGTTTCCACATCAGAACGCTTACGGTATTCACCGCTTGTTCTTGATGGTGGTTTTTGTGTATTGATACGCTCATTTTTATTTTGACTTTTTTCATGTGGACGAGGGTTTTTCTCATCAGGTCTTGAAACAGTATTCGTAAGGTCTTTATTGACATCAATTATATGATCATTAATAGGATCAAATTTTTTCACTCTAGTAATAAAAAAACGTGTCTTATTGTCATCTAGCCAAATTCCTTCTGCTTCAAGAAAAAGCTTTGTAGGGTGTGGCGGATATACAATGGGATATCTTGTGCCTGTGCCATGCTGAAGATGATGAAACTCAGTAACTTCCATACTTCTTTGAATTTTATCGACTATCGTCTGCACATATGGATTTAAGGCTAGATTAGCCAGAAAAATAATTGCTGTTTCGCCAATATCTTCATATGGCTTTCTGATTTTTATTTTATATTCAATATTATCATTTTCAACTTCTGTTGTATAAGATTCTAAAAAGCGGTTAATGATAGATTGGCTTGAGGTGCTTAATAATAGTCCCCGAATATCCTTTCGATTGACGAATAAGCTATGCAAAATATGAATTGAGGAAGTGATGACTTGAGTTCCATCATTAGAATGCATTGAGCAGTGATTCACTTTCCGATATGAATCATTGGTGTATTTAGTGAATGGGAAGCCTTGTAGAACATAATCAACTTTATTGGGTAGAAAATAGTTTTTTAATGGAATGTAGTACTCTGAGGTATCAGGAATTTTATCTGAAAGTTTTATGTTCCTCGGTTTATTATTAGTGAAGTCGAAGGAAAATCGTTTTGTGATGAGTTTTCCTGAAAATCTATAAATGTGATTGGTCAGAACATTTCCGTCCCAAATACTGCCATGTTGAACAGCATCAAGATCAAGTACTGGAACAAGGAATGTTGAGCACTTATCTAAAAATAACCATTGATCACTTTTTCTAATCTCAATTAATAACACTTCAACAAAAGGATTAGTTGAGTCGTTATCTTCGTTTCGAACGAGTCCACCATATCGATAAACCACTCGACTAATATTATCATTTGGGAAACAGTCAATAGTCGTTATTTTGTCATTATTAACAGGCATATATTTTTACAAAATGAATAATTAAAGCTTATAGATAATATACTTTTTATTCTTGCTCTAGTTTATTTGTGTAAACTCTGATTTATTTGTGGAACTGACAGCCTCCGCCAACCAAGGCAATCGCAGAAGCAGTATGATGAGGAGCACGAAATGGCCGTTGTCCAAACGGATGGCTGGTATTGGCAATCGAGTAGATACTGGCGACTTCAAGATTTTCCTGGCTATTGAGTGGCGGCAAAATACTGGCTAGCCGTGATGCCAGCAAAGTCTTACCAGTACCAGGTGGCCCACGGAACAGAAGGGAATGGCCACCCGCTGCAGCAATTTCCAGCGCCCGATGCGGTCTTAACTGGCCTTTCACATCCGCCAGATCAAATTTATAAGCAGCATGCTGAGCGGAAGGGAGAGTGGTAAATGGAGGAAGCAGTTGGGTTTGTGCCAGATGTTCACAGACGTCTTTCAGATGATGAGCAGCAAAGACCTGAATATCGGGCAGCTGACAGGCTTCCTGAGCATTGCTGCCTGGTAAAATCAGTTGATGCTGTGCCTGCTGACAGGCAATCGCGATACTTAAAATGCCCGTGACAGAACGTAATTGTCCATCCAGTGCCAGTTCGCCAATAAACTCCAGATGATCGGTACAGTTTTCAGGAAGCTGGCCCGAGGCCACTAAAATTCCTAGTGCAATCGGCAGGTCCAGACGTGAACCATCCTTGGGCAGATCCGCAGGGGCAAGATTAATGGTCAGGCGTTTGGTCGGGAACTGAAAACCACTATTGAGAATGGCTGAACGTACCCGATCCTTACTTTCTCTGACAGCGGCTTCAGGTAGGCCTACAATGGTGAGAGAAGGCATGCCGGAACTGACATGAACTTCGACTTCAATTAAAGGGGCATGTAGGCCGAATAAGCCCCGCGTATAAATTTTGGCAAAAGACATATTATTGTTCCAATTGGGTGCATTATTTTTATAAGTTTGGCGTCTTTTGTGCACTGATGTGGTGCTTATTTTTTGTTGGAAATTTTCTCTTCAAGGGCATCAACCTGTTTTAACAGCTCATTTAAACGCTGATTGGCATGCTGCAAAGCAGTGCGCTGGCGCTCGATCTCTTCTTTAGAGACCAGATCCATCTTGGTCACGGCTTCATTTAATAAGGCACGCAGGTTGTGTTCCAAGTCTTTTTTAGGCTGTTCGACTTGTTGCAAAATCGCTTGTAACAGGGTTTCAATCATGGTCCGATTCATCCTCATGGAAATGAGGCAACAGTGTATCACTGCCAGAATAGAGACCCTAGTATTTCAGATAAAATATAGGCAGATTCGATCAGCACTCTTGTAGTAGCGGTTATTCTACCGTTGTGAGTCACCTATTAAGAATGACTGAACGGCCTGGGTAGGCCTCATATCAACTAAAAAATATATGTCTTCACTCATATAGATGAAGTGTCAGCAGCTCCTCATAATCTACATAAAAAATATTTCATTTTTGCAGAATCCAACTGGTTATAAGTATAAAATGGGGTATAAAGAAACATCATGTTAATTTTTCTAATTTCCCCCGACCTTAGAAATCTTGGCATGAAATTTGAACATAAAACCTTACTGGTGAAATAAGCCGAAGGAAAACAAACATGAAACTCGTAACTGCAATCGTAAAACCTTTCAAACTGGATGACGTGCGTGAAGCGTTATCTGAAATTGGTGTGCAAGGTATCACTGTCACTGAAGTTAAAGGCTTCGGTCGTCAAAAAGGCCACACTGAACTGTATCGTGGTGCTGAATACGTTGTAGATTTCCTGCCAAAAGTCAAAATTGAAATCGCGATCAGCGATGAAATGGTGGAGGCAGTAATTGAATCTATTACGCGTGTAGCCAGTACAGGCAAGATCGGTGACGGTAAAATTTTCGTTACTAATCTGGAGCAGGTGATCCGTATCCGTACCGGTGAAACAGGTGCAGATGCTGTCTAATTTGGCACGAAGTTTGCTGAGTATCGAATAACTCACAAAAAACTTGGTCGGGGATACAAATGAAATATATGCTACTTGCGTTCAGCTTGTCGGGCGCACTTTTGGGCGGTTCTGTTGCTTGGGCTGAGCAGCCTGCAACAGTACCGGTCTCCACATCAGATAATTTATTGCGCCATGCCCCCCATCCTGCTACCTCTACACAAGCGCCCACCGCGCTTGCTGCCACTACTCCAACAGAAACAGAAAAAGAATCTACATTAGACACAGGTGATACCGCCTGGATTCTGGTATCTACCGCTTTGGTCCTGTTCATGACTATTCCCGGTCTGGCCCTCTTTTATGGTGGAATGGTACGTAAGAAAAACGTGCTCTCTACGATGGCGCATAGCTTTATTGCCGCCGCCGTGGTGAGCCTGAGCTGGGTTTTTCTGGGTTATAGCTTGGCTTTTAGTGAAGGCAATGGCTTTATGGGGGGGCTGGATAAATTCATGCTGGCCGGTATTCGCCCCGACACGCTTATCGGCACACTTCCTGAAATCCTGTTTGTGATTTTTCAAATGACCTTTGCCATTATTACGGTGGCGATTATTAGTGGCTCGATTGCAGAGCGTATGAAGTTTGGTGCCTTCATTGCTTTTATTGCCCTCTGGAGTGTGGTGGTGTATGCACCGATTACCCATTGGGTATGGGGTGGGGGCTGGCTAGGCAATGATGGGGCGCTGGATTTTGCGGGTGGTACTGTCGTGCATATTAATGCCGGTATTGCCGGTCTGGTGGCGGCTTATATGTTGGGTAAACGTATGGGACTGGGCCGTGAATCGATGGCACCGCATAATCTGACCCTGACAGTAAT
>NZ_SMTB01000247.1:0-501 GCF_006864105.1 Acinetobacter sp. RF14B
TGTTGTCGTGCCTTCACCTGAGATTCACTTTGCGAGGCGCTTTCCAGGATTGAAAACTGGCCGTCGATTTAACGAAACGGCTATGACAGGATGCGAGCACCACAAAGGAGGTGAAGGTGAAAAACAATTCACAGCTGTTGATGCCGCGCGAAAAAATGCTGAAGTTTGGTATTAGCGCCTTAACGGATGTCGAGCTGCTGGCGCTATTTCTGCGTACCGGAACGCGCGGTAAAGATGTATTAACCCTGGCAAAAGAGATGCTGGAGAATTTCGGCTCTCTTTATGGCTTGTTAACCTCTGAATATGAACAATTTAGTGGCGTTCATGGAATTGGCGTGGCGAAATTTGCCCAGTTAAAGGGGATTGCTGAACTGGCGCGGCGTTACTACAACGTGCGGATGCGTGAAGAAAGCCCTTTACTCAGCCCGGAGATGACGAGGGAATTTTTACAAAGCCAGCTCACGGGTGAGGAGCGGGAGATCTTTATGGTGATCTTTCTCG
>NZ_SMTB01000248.1:0-501 GCF_006864105.1 Acinetobacter sp. RF14B
CGTGAAAGAGGCGGACGGCTCGGTAACCACCTATCTGGTGCCTTATGCAGCAGTGCCAAATATGCTGCAACCCGGCGTATCGAAATATGATTTTGCGGCGGGTCGTAGCCATATTGAAGGGGCGAGCAAACAAAGTGATTTTGTCCAGGCGGGTTATCAGTATGGTTTTAATAATTTATTGACGCTGTATGGTGGCTCGATGGTCGCGAATAATTATTACGCGTTTACTTTGGGGACTGGCTGGAATACACGCTTTGGTGCCATTTCCGTCGATGCCACGAAGTCGCATAGTAAACAAGACAACGGCGATGTGTTTGACGGGCAAAGTTATCAAATTGCCTACAACAAATTTGTGAGCCAAACGTCGACGCGTTTTGGTCTGGCGGCCTGGCGTTATTCATCGCGTGATTACCGGACATTTAATGATCACGTTTGGGCAAACAATAAAGATAATTATCGCCGTGATGAAAACGATGTCTATGACATTGCCGATTATTACCA
>NZ_SMTB01000249.1:0-500 GCF_006864105.1 Acinetobacter sp. RF14B
CTTCTGGCGCGGTCGGTTGCGGATGAGTAAAGGTGTCGTGGCATAACAGCGCGGCAACACGAACGTATTCGATGATCTCTTCAAGCGACATTTCAAGCTCTTCCTGATCTTCGTCTTCGTCGTAACCCAGTTGCGCAATGTTACGCAGATCGTCGATAGCTTCACCGGTTTCGCCGGTCACTTTATCCAGCTTCGGTTGCGTAACGCCAAGACCAAGCAGGAAGTGATTGACCCAACCTGCCAATGCATCAGCCCGATCGAAAACGCTGACATCATCGCCATCAGGCAGATAAAGCTGAAAAAGGAAGCCGTCATCCTGCAGGGCATCGCTGGTGGCAGAGTGCATTTTACGCAGTGCCTGTGCCAGCTCATGACCGAAAGCCATGCCTTCGTTCGTCAGGTCGTGAAGTAGCGGTAGCCATGAGCTGTCATCGTTACCGCCACATATCATCCCACTGATTAAACCATGCATCTCAGCAGGGGTCAGACCCGTCCCTTGT
>NZ_SMTB01000250.1:0-498 GCF_006864105.1 Acinetobacter sp. RF14B
ACGGCTATGTAAGTCAGAGCGAGTGCCTGGAACAAAGTCCATTCCAATACGTACAGCCCCCTGAATATAATCACAGATATTGCTAGATTCTTTTACTATAGCACTATGTAAAATGCTACTTACACCAGACAATGCATTATAACCAGGTACAGCTCCCATCGCCATATTCCAAATTGTACCTAAAAAATGTAACACAGCTCTCCCATCAGGAGAAAGAGAAGACTTATCACGATGATTTGTACTATCATTAATATCGATACTTAACTCAATCAATCCACTTAAGCCTTCTTGAATAACCTTATCAAACCCCCAAATAAACTGCTGCCCGCCATTCATATGGGATACTTCTTTTTTGAACTTTTCTATTGCCTCTTTTTGTTTATTATTCTTTTCTGATTTTGACATCCAGCGAGCAGATGATATATTATTAATTTCATGGACAAACTCAAGAATAGTATTCTGAAGCACTTTATTAACATTAAAGATAGATGATAAATC
>NZ_SMTB01000251.1:0-498 GCF_006864105.1 Acinetobacter sp. RF14B
CAGATAACCAATTGAATTGGTTGCCAGGCCATGAGACACAATCGGTGCCATATGGGTACCGTCCGGCGAAGTTGGACGCTGATTTTCTGCGCCCAGCATGGTGGGAATTGATGGGCCGTAGATATCGGCGTCCAGAATGCCGACTTTCGCCCCTTCCGCCGCCAGTGCCAGCGCCAGGTTTACCGCCGTGGAGGATCTACCCACGCCGCCTTTACCGGTACTGACCGCAATGATGTTCTTCACACCATTAATACCCGGCTGGTTCTTCACGCGTTTTAAGGTGGCGATATTGTGCGACAGTTTCCAGTCGATAGCTTTCGCCCCGGTGATACGCAGCAGTTCGGCGCTACATTGCTCTTTTAACTCTTCAAACGCGCTATGCCAGACGAATGGCATAACCAGTTCCACATGCAACGTGTCGTCCATCCAGGCGACATGGTGCAACGCTTTCAGCGTGGTGAGGTTATGCTTCAGGGTTGGGTGCTGAAAATTGGCCAG
>NZ_SMTB01000252.1:0-497 GCF_006864105.1 Acinetobacter sp. RF14B
GTTTCAGGCGATGGTCTATCAGAGCACGCCATATGCGCACCAACCGTGCCAGATCAGAACCTAGTGGCGATTCCAATTTCATCTCCTTATAATTAGCTTGCTAAGATATTATGCGGCTTTTAGAATAGTGTGCAGCAATTGTATTGCTAAAACAAATGTATTGCTGCATTTGGTTACCGTCAGACATATTTTTCAGAAATTGCGCGTAAATTTTTCGCACTTAAAGAATATTTATTAATCTAACGCAATATATTCGGTCGTAAAGGAATCTACTTTGTGAAGTTTATGCTCAATGCAACAGGATTGCCCTTACAAGATCTGGTGTTCGGTGCGTCCGTCTATTTTCCTCCGTTTTTCAAAGCCTTCGCGTTTGGATTCGTCATCTGGCTTGTCGTACACCGCCTGCTTCGTGGCTGGATCTACGCCGGTGACATCTGGCATCCCTTGTTAATGGATTTATCGCTGTTTGCGATTTGCGTTTGCCTTGCTCTGGCAAT
>NZ_SMTB01000253.1:0-494 GCF_006864105.1 Acinetobacter sp. RF14B
CACAGCTGCTGGGGCAGATGCCGTTACACATCTCCTTACGTGAGGATCTCGATAAAGGCACGCCAACGGTTATCAGCCGTCCGGAGAGCGAATTTACCGCTATCTACCGCCAGCTGGCTGACCGCGTTGCAGCTCAGCTCTACTGGCAGGGTGAAGTCATTCCAGGCGAGCTTTCCTTCCGCGCGGTCTAACGCCTATTAACCATTCTGGTTATTCTTCATACCCCGCAGAGATGTTACATTGATGCGGTGGATTAGTTTTTGCCCCATTAATGAACACTTATTTAATACTGCGAATATTCTGCGGACCTTCGTCCGAAACTCTACAAAGTCGATTGATCATACAGGCAATGCTTCATTATCATCCTTCGTGGCTGTGTAGTGGATGTACAGCTATAGTTTGTTATGCACTCATTCTATCCAGGCATAACCTTTACTACAGGGATAACGTTCAGGCCGGAGTGAAATATTTTGCCCCGTTTGAACCGGCACAGA
>NZ_SMTB01000254.1:0-492 GCF_006864105.1 Acinetobacter sp. RF14B
ACTTTATTTCGTTTTATGCATGACTACCCGTGCTTTAGCAGCATACTCTGCTAAAACATACCCCATTTTTATGATATTGGAATAGCTATTTTGACAGTTTATTAACAATCTGCGTGGGGATTGACGTTTTGCCGGAGGGGGAATTGATTATTGTAGAGGCCCAAAAAACAAAAACCCCGGACTCTCATCCAGGGTTCTCTGCTTAATAGCGGAAATTACGCTTCAATAGCGGCGCGAAGTTTTTTCATCGCGTTTTTTTCCAGTTGGCGCACACGTTCAGCGGAAACACCGTAACGGTCAGCCAGTTCCTGCAACGTGGACTTGTTGTCTTCGTCCAGCCAGCGCGCGCGGATGATGTCCTGGCTGCGTTCGTCCAGACCTTGCATCGCGTCGGTCAGACGGTTTGCCGCCTGCTCTTCCCAGTTATCATCTTCGATGCCGTCGGCAAAGTTAGATGATTTATCCTGCAGATAGAGCACCGGTGCCATCGGC
>NZ_SMTB01000255.1:0-490 GCF_006864105.1 Acinetobacter sp. RF14B
ATTTTCTCTTCCTTTGATTTCTGAAACGTAAGTTGTGGAAGAGCACACCACCTCTGCTTTTATCCTGCTGTATAAACCTGTATATGGAATGCAGACTGACTGAAACATGAGAAGCAATCTGTTCGGGACTCCATTGGAGATCAAGATAAGCAATGACCTGTACCCAAGTATCATAAGGGATTCTTTTGGGATTAGGACAATGCCGTTTGCGAGCTAATTTATTGGCATGTTGAGCGAAATAACCATTCCTTGCCCGATTGCGTGCTATTTCTCTGGAAATAGTTGAAGTTGAGCGATTTAGCCTCCAGGCAATATAACGCTTAGAAAAACCTTCACGTAACAATGTGGAAATCTGATATCTTTCTTCTTGAGTAAGATGAGTATAGTTCATGATGCAACTTTGACTTTGGTCGGTCGGAAGCAAAATGCTAGCTCATCTTGCTCCCTTTCAATAATTTAATCTCTGTTGCACTTCATTTGAGAATCCAAG
>NZ_SMTB01000256.1:0-488 GCF_006864105.1 Acinetobacter sp. RF14B
TTTACCTTTCGAAATTTCTGCTTATCGAAAGTTAAATTACGGATCTTCATCACATAAAATAATTTTTTCGATATCTAAAATAAATCGCGAAACGCAGGGGTTTTTGGTTGTAGCCCTTATCTGAATCGATTCGATTGTGGACGACGATTCAAAAATACATCTGGCACGTTGAGGTGTTAACGATAATAAAGGAGGTAGCAAGTGACCATTGCTATTGTTATAGGCACACATGGTTGGGCTGCAGAGCAGTTGCTTAAAACGGCAGAAATGCTGTTAGGCGAGCAGGAAAACGTCGGCTGGATCGATTTCGTTCCAGGTGAAAATGCCGAAACGCTGATTGAAAAGTACAACGCTCAGTTGGCAAAACTCGACACCACTAAAGGCGTGCTGTTTCTCGTTGATACATGGGGAGGCAGCCCGTTCAATGCTGCCAGCCGCATTGTCGTCGACAAAGAGCATTATGAAGTCATTGCAGGCGTTAACATTCC
>NZ_SMTB01000025.1:0-30808 GCF_006864105.1 Acinetobacter sp. RF14B
CGTCAGGACCCGAGTGCGGGCTGGGGATTCCCGAATCTGGACTTGCAGATTCACATGCACCGTCTGCCACAAGGTGAATGGTTGGGGCTGGAAGTGGTGCAGCAATATGGCGAAGATGGTATCGGTTTGACCAGCGGCATTCTGCATGATATTCACGGGCCATTCGGACGCAGTGAGCAGATTCTGACCCTTCGGAAATTTTAACATCCCTTTAAAATCAGGACGAATTGCTTCGTCCTTTTTTTATTGGCATGCTGTGTGCAAATTATCAGGAATATACGTAGATGCGGATAAGTATCATCGGGGCAGGGCGCGTGGCTTATCACTTCGCCCGTGTATTGTCAGGCCAGCATGAAATTGTACAGATCTATAGTCGGACTGTTGAAAAAGCCCAGCAACTGGCTGATCTATGCACAGCTCAGGCCATCACCAGCCCTGAACAGCTGGATAGTCATGTAGATCTGGTTATTATTGCAGTCAGTGACCAATCGATCCAAACAGTCATCCAGCAGGTACATAACTATCTGCCAGACGTATTGATAGTACATACATCAGGCAGTACGCACTTAAATGTGCTGCGTGATGTACATCCAAAATCCGGAGTGTTTTATCCTCTTCAAACCTTCAGTCTGGAGCGTGAAATTGACTGGTTGAATACCCCTTTGTTTATTGAAGCACATGATGATGAAGACGAGGGAAAACTTCATACTCTGGCAAATAGCCTAAGCGAAAAGGTCTATCTCTACAGCTCTGAGCAACGTTTAAGCCTACATTTAGCTGCGGTATTTGCCTGTAATTTTAGCAATTACTGTTATGATATGGCCAAACAGGTGGTCGATGCGCAGCAGGTTGATTTTAGCCTGCTTTCTCCATTGATGCTGGAAACCGCCAATAAAGCCACGCAGAATGATCCACGCCAAATGCAAACTGGACCTGCAATGCGAGGAGATGAAAATATCTTGAATATGCATCAGCAGATGCTGGCGAAGATGCAACGAGATGATTTGCAAAAGGTTTATCAGCTGTTAAGCCAGCAGATTTTAGCGCGTCATCAAAAATGAAAGGATTAATTTTTAATTGAATAAGCTAATTTGGTTGCATTCACTCTTTAAATTTAAGTGAAAATGCGCAGAAAAAAATAATAAAATGGACATGCTATAGGGATGAAGCGTTGTTTGTATTTTTAAGCCCGATGATAGGCACAGGACTTGCACTAATCTTCTGGCTGAAAGATAAATTTTTCCAATAAAAAAGCGCTGATCAGGTCAGCGCTTTTTTAAAACTCTTTTCTTAAGAAATTTTCTTGAAGATAAAGTCATTAATCTTGTGGCCGGCTTCAATGCCGCGACGCTCAAATTTAGTTTGTGGACGCCAGTCCGGGCGCGGGTAGCTGTTGCCTTTGCCCGCCAGATTTTCCAGTCGTGGACGTTCTTCCAATACTTCAAGCATCCATTCCGCATACGGTTCCCAGTCCGTTGCGGCATGGAAAGTTCCGCCAAGCTCCAGCTTTTGTTCTACCAGTGGCATACGGTCATGCGAAACAAAACGGCGTTTGAAGTGACGTTTCTTCTGCCATGGATCAGGGAAATATAACTGAACTGTATTAATGCTATTGTCCGGCATTTCACGCAATACCTGAATTGCATCGGCATCTAGCACACGCAGGTTAGTCAGGCCTTCAATTCCAGCCTCATAGACACATTGGGCAATTCCTGGAACATGTACTTCAATCCCAATAAAGTTGCGCTCAGGATTGGCTTTGGCCATTAATACCAGGGAACGGCCCATGCCGAAACCGATTTCTACCGTTAACGGACGTTCAGGATGTTCAAAATGCTGACGTAAATCACCTACCGGATATTCCAAAATTAAGTGACCATATTGTTCAAGCGCAGTACGTTGAGAGGTATTTAATGGCGCTGAACGGCGCATAAACGTCACAATTTCACGGTGTTCGCTTAAATTGTCCAGCTCTACGACGTGCTGGTCTAATTGATCGTTCGACATAATTTTGGCAAAACTAAAAATTCAGAATGCGGTATTTTAAGTCCTGAGCGGAGCAAGTCAAACTTTTCTCGGTATTTATCCATAAAAAGCCCGCTGGACTCCCGAAGTCAAATAAAAAGAACTCTTGGCTCTATTTGTCAATAAAATTAAATGAGATGTTCAAATATTTTTGACTTTAAATTTCTGAACCAGGTGATTCAGTATATTCACCGAAGCCATCTCTTAAACCCATGCATGAGTCAGATCCAGTCCCGAATATTTAAGCTTGCTCGTAATTCAGGCTTCATCCTCTGCTCTGTCAATACTCTCTCCAGACACTAGAAAACTTTCCACTTTTAAGGCGTATCACAAAATCGCTTCTCAATAAGGAAAGCCCGTGTCTCTTAAACAGATGCAGATAAAAATCTACACAAGATAGGCTTGCAAAAGCTTGTGATTTCCTCAATATTGAAGAAGTAAATGTCTTGGAATGACAGTTACGCTTTTTTGCAATTTACAGGTTTGATCGCTTGAAAGTTTGTCAGAAGCGTTTTAAAACATTGAGAAGTGTAGAACAAGGATCAGAAATGAAGCTTTACTATTCGCCAGGTGCCTGCTCATTGGCAGCACATATTATTTTAAATGAAATTAATGTCGACTTTGATTTAGAACGTGTTGATTTAAAAAGCCATACAACAGAAAAAGGTACGGATTATTACGAAATTAATCCCAAAGGCTATGTACCTGCACTTGAAATTAACCCGGGTTTAATTCTGACAGAGAATGTGGCAATTTTACCGTTTCTTGCACAACATGATCCCAAACAGGATCTGATTCCACCCTCTGGCATGGGACGTGCCAAAGTGCTGGAATGGTTAGGTTATCTCAATTCAGAATTGCATGATGCTTATGCGGTGTTCTTTGGTGGCAAGTTATCCGATGATGAAAAGAAAAAAGCCTATGCAGAAGTCGATCGTCTATTAAGTTATATCGACAAAGCGATTGCTGAATCAGACAATGACTATCTGGTTGATGATAACTTTGGCCCAGCCGATGCTTATCTGTTTGTGTTGACCAATTGGTCGAATCATATTGAGCATGATTTAAGTCCGTATAAGAATATTATTCATCTTCGAAACAAAGTTGCGGCGCGGCAGTCTGTACAGATTACAATGCGAGATGAAGGTCTAATTCCTTAAAATTTTAAAAAAAGCATAATTATTATGCTTTTTTTTTGACTTTCATTTAATAATTGCTATTGGAATAAATAAGATGAAGAAAATACTAAATTTAGTATTAAGTTTTGGGTTAACGGGCATGTTGGTTGCATGTAGTAATGTTAAAAATCCAGAAAATGTAGCTCAAGAATATGTTACAGCAGCCTATAAAGGCGACTCAGAAAAAATGCTCTCTTATATTTATATACCTGAAAATGTTAAAGCCCAAGCAGGTTCTGAAGAAATGATTCAAGGCAAAATAAAAGCTGGCGCGGCAAAGGCTAAAGAGCAAGCTGAACGTAAAGGCGGAGTCAAAGAAATTAGTGTGGTAGACAAAAATATCGATGAAGCAAATGGCAAAGGACGGGTGACTATCGGAGTCAGCTTTAAAAATGAAGGCTCTAATTCTGTAACAGATCGAGTAAAACTTATCAAAAATGAAGATAAATGGAAAGTTGATTTATAATCGGTTTATTTTGTTTTTGGGCGGATTAGTTATTCTAATCTGCCTTTTTATTGGGTTCTCCTCCAAAGATACTATAAAGCCAGATAAACAGATTTATATACCCGAGCATGCATTTCAAGTGGGTGATTGGATTGTTCGGGAGGGGGTGGGTTACGAAAGTTTTTTAATCAAAAAGCTGAGTGGGAGTGAGTATTCACATATTGGCGTGATTGCAGCGACTCAACCGAAAATTTGGGTGGTGCATGCGACCACAGATGACGATCCCTCATATTTAAATCAAGTGATTCAATCAGATATCAGTGATTTTGTTGACTCAAAACGAGCAAAAAAGTGGGCGGTTTATAGAGAAAGCAGTTTAGAGCCAGATAAAAGAAAAGATATTGCTAGGGCCGTGGCAAGGCAGGTAGGAGAGCAATTTATTTTAGGATCAAGAGGTGAGACGCATCGTTATTGCACTACGATTATTGCGGAGAAACTTCCATTATCTTTACGTAATAAACTGGTCTGGAGTAAGGTTGAATTGCCAGGCTTGCAGGGGGAGTTGCTCTTTCCTGATGCTTTATTAAAGCTTGAATCCGTCGAACTGATTTATAAAAATAGATAATTTAGGATGAGTAAAAGCTAAATTATAGTCAAAGAATCATACAATTCTTTGACTATAATGAGATTTATTTAAAGAAATAACCAGTTTCCGGCGAACTGGCATTGGCCATACGCTTACGCGGCATGCGACCTGCCAGGAAGGCTTCACGGCCTGCTTCTACTGCTTTACGCATCGCAGAAGCCATCAGAATCGGGTTTTGTGCAGCTGCAATTGCAGTATTCATCAGCACGCCGTCACAGCCCAGTTCCATCGCAATGGCGGCATCACTGGCTGTACCGACACCAGCATCGACCAGTACCGGAACTTTGGCATTTTCCTTAATAATGGAAAGCGTATGCGGGTTGAGGATACCAAGGCCTGAGCCGATCAGACTGCCCAATGGCATGATCGCCACGCAGCCCATGCTTTCAAGCTCCTGAGCCACGATTGGATCATCTGAAGTATAAACCATGATTTCAAAACCATCGTCAATCAGAGTGCGAGCTGCTTTTAAGGTCTCAGTCACATTCGGATAAAGTGTTTTTTCATCACCTAAGACTTCCAGTTTGACCAGATTATGTCCGTCGAGGAGTTCCCGTGCCAGCATGCAGGTCCGTACTGCACTATTGGCATCAAAACAACCCGCTGTATTGGGCAAGATCGTATATTTTTCAGGGGGAATCACTGAAAGTAAATTTGGTTGATCCGGATGCTGGCCAATATTTACACGGCGAATCGCAACGGTCACAATTTCTGCACCACTGGCCTGAATTGCCTGATCCGTTTCATTTAAATCTTTGTATTTGCCTGTACCTACTAAAAGGCGAGACTGGAATTGGCGTGAACCAATCTGTAATAAATCTTGCATAGTTGTCCCAAGTATTAGCCGCCACCGACTGCATGAATAATTTCTATCTTGTCCGCTTCGCAAATTAATGTTTCACCTAATCTGCTTTTAGAAATAATCATTTCATTGACCTCAACTGCAAAGCGCTTGCCTTCAAGTGCAAGACTTTGAACCAGTTCCAGCAGGTTTTTGCATTGAGTATCTTGTTGTTCGCCATTAATATAAACCAGCATTGGCAACCCTCCATGATTGATTAAAGCTTCAGACTTATTTGATATATTTTACGGCATTCCAGGCCAGAATTAACCAGCCGGCAATCATTAAAGCACCGCCAATGGGCGTAATAACAGCTAAACCACGTGGCAGGCCTAGTGCCATAATATAAAGAGAACCACAAAAGAAGAAAATTCCAGCCTGAATCAGGACAAAGCTCCACTTGATCGGCAACTCTAGAATGACTCGGCTCATGATGGCCAGAAGCAGTAAACCCAGCGCATGATAGAAAAAATAATCTGTCGCTGTCTGCCACCAGGCCACTTGCGCTTCAGTTGCCCGTGCCTTTAAACCATGTGCACCAAATGCACCGAGCAGGACTGCAAGTGCAAGATTGAGTGCTGAAATCGCAATCCACATTTGAATTGATCTTCCCCATAAAGTTTGCGCTTAACTTTAGCATAAAAGTCAAATTGCCGGCATAAAAAAGCCTTCTGGGAGGAAGGCTTTTTTTGACAATATCAAATCATGCAAATTCAAAATATCAGTTAGATGACATTGCAACTTTAATTTTTTCCATGGCATTTTTTTCCAGCTGGCGAATACGTTCGGCAGAAACATTGTATTCGGCTGCCAGTTCATGCAGAGTCGATTTTTCATCATCGAGCCAGCGGCGCTGCAAGATATTACGTGAACGGTCATCCAGTTGTTCCATGGCGTCGTGCAGGGCAGAGGTACTTTGTTCCTCATAGTCCTCATTTTCAATCAAACGCGCCGGATCATAACGGTTATCTTCAAGATACAAAGCCGGTGCAACATGGGTTGAACCTTCGTCATCGTCATCGCCTGAGGCATCAAAAGCAGCATCATATGCCGTCAGACGGCCTTCCATTTCCAGTACTTGTTCTGGTGTGACATTCAAGTCATTCGCAATTGATTTTGCTTCTTCGAGCGTCAGCTTTTTTGATGATTTTTTCAGGCTGCGTAAATTAAAGAAGAGTTTACGTTGTGCCTTGGTGGTGGCAATTTTGACAATACGCCAGTTACGAATCACATATTCATGAATTTCAGCCTTAATCCAGTGCACTGCAAATGACACCAGACGTACACCCATGTTCGGGTCAAAGCGTTTTACTGCTTTCATCAGACCCAGGTTACCCTCCTGAATCAGGTCACCCTGAGGCAGGCCGTAGCCTGCATAACTACGTGCAATATGCACCACAAAACGCAAGTGTGACATGACCAGCATTTTTGCTGCATCGAGATCTTGGTCATAGTAATAGCGTTCAGCCAACTCTTTTTCTTGTTCGGCTGTTAAAATAGGAATTTGATTGACAGTACTAATATAAGCACCGAGATTGACACCTGGCGCCGATAATGACAGGGGCATCAATTGATTGCGGCTGTCACTCATGTGTTCTCCTTGAAGTGCGGGGGATTTAACCCTTAACTAGGTTTAATCTTAATCCAAACTCTCCGCAAATAATGGATATTTGGGTAGAGAAATGTAAAGTTTTATACGTTTGTGAAGCTATCCAGTCTAATTGAATTTTTTTAAGATTCAATCAGGTAGTGAAACTCTGTGGCCGAAATCTGTCTAAATTCATATGTTAAATGATGGATTTGACAATAGCGTGTCACATCAGTCTGGCTATGCGGATCAGAAGACTTTAGTAAAAATGTCAGACCAGGTTGGGCTTTTAATGCGCGCTTTAACATAAGTAGCGGCATTGGACAGGGTTTGCCCATCGCATCTATGATACTGATTTGGTCGCTATTTTGCCCCATGACTGCTTTATCCGTACCACCTTTAAAAAAGACCATAAATAATAGCAAATAGGATGCCAAACCCCAAATTTTTGAGCAAAAAGATACATCAACTAACACTTATCTGCTATTTGACATATTTTGTGAAAAAAATAACTAAATCAAAAAGAACAAAGCTAAAAAATATCTATTAATTGTCATAAACCCGTGCTAAGCTCGTTGGGTAATTAGGATTTCAGTTAAACAACTTAGTTGTTTTTCACCCTATAACACCATGGATGTAACCGGGATTTTGTTAATAGTTTTACAGAATGATTACAAGCTTAAAAATAATATTTTCAAACTTGTTTGCTCTGCTGTTTGCAACACCGGGTGGTCCTTTTTTTAGTATCAATGAGGATTAACTAATGACAGCTGCTCGTGAACAAGGCGTAGTAAAATGGTTCAACGACACTAAAGGCTTCGGCTTTATTCAACGCAATGGCGGTGATGACGTATTTGTTCATTTCCGTGCTATCCAAGGTGACGGTCATCGTTCACTTCGTGACGGCCAGCGTGTTGAATTCAGTGTTGTAAAAGGCCAAAAAGGCTTCCAAGCTGAAGAAGTTCAACCGTTAGACTAATCTTCGGATTAATCTGAAAAGCGCTCCAATATAAATTGGGGCGTTTTTTGTTTATACTATTCCCATCTTTGTGATCATTGAATTAGAGCAGCGCTTTATGTCATCTGGTTTTGAAACCTTAAATTTACATCCCCAACTGAAAAAAGCAATTGATGCCTTAGGCTTTAACTCCATGACGCCGATTCAGCAGAAGGTTTTAAAATTCACACTGGCGGGTCATGATGCGATTGGTCGTGCACAAACAGGTACCGGAAAAACAGCAGCCTTTTTAATTAGTGTGATCAATGACCTGCTGAATAATCCGATTAAGGAGCAGCGTTATCGTGGGGAGCCGCGTGCCCTGATTTTGGCGCCTACTCGCGAGCTGGCTTTGCAGATTGAAAGTGATGCTCAGGACCTGACGAAGTTCAGTGGTTTGAGTGTTGTGACTTTGCTGGGTGGTGTTGATTTTGACAAGCAGAAGGCACAACTGGATAAAGCACCCGTGGATATTATGGTCGCGACTCCAGGTCGTCTGATCGACTTTGTTGACCAGAAAGAAGTCTGGTTGGATCAAATCGAGTTTCTGGTCATTGACGAAGCGGACCGTTTACTCGACATGGGCTTTATTCCATCAGTTAAGCGGATTGTGCGTTTCTCTCCGCGTAAAGAGCAGCGCCAAACTTTGATGTTCTCTGCAACCTTTAGTTATGATGTTCTAAATCTGGCACAGCAATGGCTCTTTGAACCTGTTACTGTAGAGATTGAACCGGAAAAGAAAACCAATGCTGATGTTGAACAGCGTGTTTATATGGTCGCTAAAGCGGATAAATATAAATTGCTGCAAGAGGTGTTGCGGGATGAGCCGATCGAGAAGGTCATGATTTTCGCCAACCGTCGTGACCAGGTGCGTAGACTGTATGATCATTTAAAACGTGATGGTTATAAAGTGGTGATGCTCTCTGGTGAAATTGCACAGGACAGACGTCTGAAGATGTTGGATCAGTTTAAAAATGGCAACCATAACATCATGATTGCAACGGATGTCGCAGGACGTGGTATTCATGTTGACGGTGTATCGCATGTAGTAAATTTCACCTTACCTGAACAGTCAGATGATTATGTACACCGTATTGGTCGTACTGGACGTGCAGGGAGTCGAGGTGTGAGTATCAGTTTTCTTTCTGAGGATGATGCGTTCTATCTGCCTGAAATTGAAAAAGCAATTGGACAAAAGCTGCCATTAACCCGTCTGGAAGGTTACTGTTAATCAGATTGGCATTGAATGAATATAAAAAACCGCTCTTAAAGAGCGGTTTTTTATGCTTATTTATTAAAAAATTATTTAGCCTGACAGCGGAAAGTTAAGGTAGTTTGATAGTCATCCTTCTGGTTTAGCCCGGTATTGGTTCCGGCAATATTCCCTAAAACCGTTGCAGCGGCTTGAATAATTTGGCCTGTCTGCTCATCCACAACACCTTTTAATGCACCATTATAGGCAGTCTGCTCATCTACAACGATGGTGGTGCTACGCGACCCACAGGCTTTATTAGCTGCTGCAATTGCATTGTTTTTCGCAATTAACTGGGTTTTTCCTAAACCGGTTACCTCAAACAGATTGTTTTCTTTTTGCACCGCCAGTGAAGAGGTCGGGCTGGAAGCACATGCTGTTAAAATGAGCGTAGAAAGAGCTAGCCCGCCGAATGCCATTGTTTTTTTCATGATGCTGTCCTGATAAATCCGCTAAATAGAAGTTATTTCACCACAGAAAGAACTACAAATTTTGTGGTTGATGTATAAGTTTAGCAATTTTTAGTATAGCCCTGTGCACTTAAGCGTGCTTATACTTTTGCTTTGTTAAACAAAAAGATGCCTTGTTTCCGTTCATGTGGCTAAAACGATCTCAGATTTGGTTATGAAGCTTGCTATTAATAAGTCCGGTCTTGCTATTCGCTTCGTTTTATACCTGATCTGCTCAGTTTTAGCTTATGGCGCAATCCATTTCTGAAATTTCAATAGTTGCCGATTCTCTTTAAAACAGGAAATAATGGCTGTCAGCATCTGGTGTATGCTGGCAATACTTGTGAAGTTTCTAGAGTATTCTGCTATGAATATGCTAACCTTAAAAGTAGTTTTTAAGTGACAGATTTAGAAAGCAATGACGGAATCAGTGGTCGACATCGTTCATCAAAATATTCACCAGCGACAGTCTATTGGAAGTCTAGTAGCGCCTGCACCCAATGCAGAACAGTTAGAGTATGCTTTTCAGGCTGCCTTAACTGCACCGGACCATCACCGGTTAAAGCCTACCAGCTTTGTGGTGGTGCCTGATGAGCAGCGTGAAGCTTTTGGACTTTTATTGTCTCAGGCGTTGATTGATCTGGGTGAAACTGAAACGGCACAGATTGAGCGAGTTAAAAACCATCCTTTTCGTGCGCCATTGCTGGTGCTGGCATTGACACGTTTGCAGGATCATCCCAAAGTTCCGCATTTTGAACAAATCCTGAGTTCTGGGGCCGCAATTCAAAATTTCCTGTTGTCTTTGCAAGCACAGGGTTTTTCGACCATGTGGCGCAGTGGAGTAGTGGTGGAATCGACTTTGTTTAAGCAGGCTTTAGGAATCTCCAAAGATGACCTGATTTCTGGCATTATTTATATTGGTACGGCGGCCAAAACCATTGCATCACGCGCAGACATTCAGACCAGTAATTATGTCAGTTACTGGCATCCAAATAATTAAACTGCACTGCAAAACAGGATATTAAAAACAAGATGTCAGAGTTGAATTTTTCCGATTTGGTTGAACCGGTAGCAGTAAATCAGAATACTGCTTTAAGAGTTACGGTCCTGGGTGGTGGTAGTTTTGGAACTGCTATGGCCAATACCGCAGTGCGTAATGGTTGCAATACCATGATCTGGATTCGTGATCCGGAAGTCGCAGCTGATATTAATGCGACACATATTAATAAGCGCTATCTGGCGGATTTTCAGTTAGAGTCCAATTTGCATGCTGTATCTGACTTGGAGCTGGCTGTGCGTGATCGCGATATTATTCTGGTTGCGATTCCAAGTCATTCTTTCCGTGATGTCCTGCAGCAGATTAAGCCTTTTATTAGTTCTCAGGCGGTCATTTCCCTGACCAAGGGGATTGAGGCGAAAACATTTAGCTTTATGAGTGATATTATTCGTGAAGTTTTACCAGAAGTGCCTTGTGGTGTACTTTCCGGTCCTAATCTGGCCAAGGAGATTATGGCGGGGCAACCGGCAGGTACAGTGATCGCCAGTGAATCTGAGCTGGTGCGTTATGCAGTGCAGCAGGCCTTGCATAGTGCCTTGTTCCGTGTTTTTGCCAGTGATGATGTACATGGCGTGGAGCTGGGCGGAGCCTTGAAAAATATTTATGCGGTTGCCATGGGAATGGCTGCTGCCTATAACGTGGGTGAGAATACCAAAAGTATGATTCTGACCCGTGCATTGGCTGAAATGAGCCGCTTTGCAGTAAAGCTCGGTGCTAATCCGCTCACCTTCTTGGGGCTTTCTGGTGTGGGTGATCTGTTTGCGACTTGTAACAGCCCGCTGAGCCGTAACTATCAGGTGGGTTATGCCTTAGGTAAGGGTAAAACTCTGGAACAGGCTACCACCGAACTGGGCCAAACTGCAGAAGGGATTAATACCATTGTGCAGGTCAAGATGCGTTCGGAAGAGCTGGAAGTTTATATGCCGATTACCACTGCATTATATGAGGTGATTTTCCAGGGGGCGCCACCCTTGTCGATTGCGTTGTCGCTGATGAAAAATGGTCATCGCAGTGATGTTGAATTTGTTTTGCCCCATCATCAGGTCTAATTTATTACCCTAATTGTATAATGTCTGTCATATCTGATCGTTATCATACAAATACAAGAAATGAAGGAATGAAAGATGCAACTGACTTTAGTACGACATGGCGAGGCTGCTCCTCCGGTCAATGGTCATGACGGCAAACGTCCGTTAACGGAGCGTGGGCACCAGCAGGCAGAACAGACGGCGCAGTTTTTAAAAGATAGGATCAAGCCTGAAGTCTTTGTGGTCAGTCCTTTGGTGCGTGCACAGGAAACTTTGGCACATTTACAGCATTATTTTAAAGATGTGCCTGTGGTGATCTGTAATGCCATCAAGCCAGATGATGATGCAAAAGTAGCCGTGGAATGGTTATCGCAACTGCCTTATGAGTCGATTGCAGTGGTCTGTCATATGAATGTCGTGGCACATATTGCTTCAATTCTGGTGGGTGAATCTTTTCAGCCTTATGCGCTGGCTGAAGCGCGTATTTATGATCAGGCGGTGATTGCAGCGGGTTTATCAACCCAGATAAAAAGCTTTAGCCCAACAATATAAAACCAGTTAAAAAAATGGTAGAACACAATCGATGTTGTATTTATGGATGCCAGAAGCCAATGGGATTTGGCAATGGTCAGTGGGGGAGTTCTGGAACCAGGCAGCGACACTGGAGCAGCTGATTCAGGACATACAGGCTTATCAGGCCAAAGAGGCGGTGGTTTTTTTTCCAAGCCGTCATGTGCAAATCTTGCAGCAGACTTTGTCACGCAGCCAATATAAGAAAATGGGCAATGAAGGCATTAAATATTTGTTGGAAGAATATGTGGTGCTGCCGGTCGATGCCATGAAGGTCTTGCATCATTTTCAGCAGCCTGACCAGATCAGGCTTATGGGAATTGCAAACTCTACGGTAGAAACCTTGCAGCATGCCCTAAACTTGATTCCGGTAAAAGTTACCGCATTATTGCCAGATTTTCTGATTGTGCCTGTGCCTGCGCATGCCAATCAGCGGGTGATTACACAAATTGGCGGACAATTGCTGGTTCGAGAAGATGAGTATATAGGCCAGTCACTGGATGACCTAAGCTTATATCTGGATTTTCAACCCAAAGATTTACAATACCAGGTCAGTGGTCTCGATGTTGAGCAGTTAAATAGCTTGGAAGCGGTGACGACGCGGGAGCAGATTGAATCTTTTCAGTACACATTACCAGTCATTAAGAAACCCAAGCAGCATCCGTTTAACATTCTGCCTAAAGCAAAATCTGAAGGCGTAATTTCAGGCTACTGGAAGGCTTGTGCTGCGGTTTTCGTGGGGATTCTGCTGGTTCAGTTTAGTTATGATGCAGTGCGTTGGTATCAATATAAAAAAGTTGCCAATCAGACGGCCATGCAGGCCATAGATCAGTTTAAATACTGGTTTGGGCAGAATTATCCGGTGACCGAGCAAAATATTGAAAGCCAGTTTGAGGCGCAGTTGCGTCAGAGCCAGACTGCCAATATGTATGCTTTACAGTTAATGAGCCGCGTGGGGCCAGTGTTGATGCAGAACCAGATGGTGGCGCAGCGCGTTCATTATGATGCGTCGGGGCTGAGTCTGGAGTTACAAGCTGCAACCTCGGAAAGCTTGAATGGGCTTTCCCAGCAGTTGAATCAACAGGGATTCAAGGTGGAGTTAGGCAATATACAGGCAACAGCTACAGGTGCGGTAGGACTGGTGAAAATACAATAATGAAAACGATGCAACAATTACAAAACCGGCTTGACCAGCAGTTTGAAAGATTCAGTGATTATTTGGACAGCTTGTCCGTGCGTGAGCAGGTGCTGGTCATTTTCACCATTATATTTGTGCTGGTTGCAGCAATTGGCTCTGCACTCTGGTATATGCATCAAGCTGCGGATACCCAGCAAAAGCGTTTAAATCAGCTTAAAGATACAATTGTGTGGATGCAGAGTAATGCCGTGACCATGAAACCCGCTGGAGACTTACAGCTGGATGCTGCGGAGAAAGTCCAGCGTGTTGCTCAGCAGCAAGGTTTGTCTGTTGCTTCCCAGCACATAGATGGAAAAATTCAGTTGGTCGTTCTGCATGAAAATTATGCAGTGCTGGCAAACTTCCTGACCCAGCTGACCCAAATGGGGCTAAGTATCGAAAAAATGGAGCTAAATAAGGAAGCAGAGCAGATTAAATTAGCAGCGACTGTGCAATAGCAACTAAAAATAAAGATTTACAAAGCATGGTTTTTTGGGCTGCCTATGCCTATAATATGGCGACTTAAAAAGTAGCAGACTTTTCTAGATA
Organism: Acinetobacter sp. RF14B; assembly: GCF_006864105.1. Classification (NCBI taxonomy): domain Bacteria; kingdom Pseudomonadati; phylum Pseudomonadota; class Gammaproteobacteria; order Moraxellales; family Moraxellaceae; genus Acinetobacter; species Acinetobacter sp. RF14B. The sequence goes on from NZ_SMTB01000025.1 coordinate 13,803, forward strand.
TGTTGTACTCTCTAGCCCGCCCTTTGTTGTTTTCTTTAGCACCAGAGCGTGCACATGAGCTAACACTATCATTATTACAATCAACCCATAAAATGGGCTTGGTGCATCAACGTGTAGCTGCAAAACCTGTCAGCTGTATGGGAATTGAATTTCCGAATCCGGTCGGTCTTGCTGCCGGTCTGGATAAAAATGGTGCCTATATTGATGCTCTGGCTAGCCAGGGTTTTGGTTTTATTGAAATTGGGACGATTACCCCACGACCGCAAGCTGGTAATCCACACCCGCGTTTATTCCGTCTGCCACAAGCCAAGGCAATTATTAACCGGATGGGTTTTAATAACGATGGGGTAGACAAGTTAGTTGAAAATGTTAAAGCGGCAAAATTTAAAGGTGTTTTGGGTATTAATATCGGTAAAAATGCCGATACACCGGTAGAAAAAGCTGTAGATGACTATCTCATTTGTTTAGAAAAAGTCTATAATTATGCTTCCTACATTACTGTAAATATCTCTTCTCCAAATACCAAGAACCTGCGTAGCTTGCAAAGCGGCGATGCGTTGACTGAATTGTTAGAAACGCTGAAAAATCGTCAACTGGAATTGGCGCAGGAACATCAGCACTATGTGCCGTTAGTATTGAAAGTAGCTCCGGATCTGGAATCAGAAGATATTGCCTTTATTGCCAAGCAGTTATTGCAATATAAAATTGATGGTCTGATCGTGACCAATACCACATTGTCGCGTGAAGGCGTTGAAGGTCTGGCGTATGCGGAAGAAGCAGGTGGTTTATCGGGTGCACCGGTCTTTGAGAAAAGTACGGCATGCCTCGCTGCGTTTGCAGGGATTTTGAAAGGACAAATTCCATTAATTGGTGTGGGTGGTATTCTTTCAGGTGCAGATGCTGTTGCCAAAAAGCAGGCAGGAGCCAGCTTGGTACAGGTTTATAGTGGTCTTATCTATACTGGACCAAAACTTGTCAAAGACTGTGTAGACGCACTTTAAAACTTATGAATGCCATTGACATCTTTATACTGATTATCCTGCTTATTGGAGGGTTAAACGGTTTGCGTCAAGGATTTATCAAAGCCTTTGCGAACTTGGTGGGATGGATTTTCGCCTTAATTGTTGCGGCGAAATATTCAACACTACTTGCGCCTTCCATGGTGGCTCTCAGTACTGATCCAGTGGTACAGAAGATTGCGGCCTTTGCTTTTATTGTACTGATTATTGTTGTTTTGACCTGGATCGTCACCTTTCTTCTGAACCGTATTTTAAAAACACTTAAACTTGGCCCGCTCAATCGTCTTGCAGGCGGTGTTTTTGGAAGCCTGAAAGGGTTGCTGATTGTCCTGATCACACTTCAGGGAATTGGTCCATGGGTAGAAAGTTCCCCACACTGGAAACAGTCCAAGCTCATTCAGGCTTTAATTCCGTATGCACCTTGGGCAACCGAGCTGTCGAAAGACGCTGCAAACGGTGCCTTAAAGCACATCAAATCTGAAGGTACACCGAGACTTTCAGATTCTTCATCTGAATCTTCTAAAGACGGAATTTCAGATGCATCTACGAATAATCCTTTTATTAATCCCTAGCTTGTCTGCGAGGTTGCTATGTGTGGAGTAGTTGGTATAGCTGGTAAAACGCCCGTTAACCAAATGTTGTTTGATGCATTAACGATGTTACAACATCGTGGACAAGATGCTGCTGGGATCGTGACATGCGATGAAGGACGCCTGTTCCTGCGCAAAGATAATGGTATGGTGCGTGACGTATTTCATACCCGTCATATGCGTGCCTTAAGAGGAAACTATGGCATTGGTCATGTGCGTTATCCCACTGCGGGTTCTTCAAGTAGTGCTGAAGCGCAGCCATTTTATGTGAACTCGCCATACGGGATTACCTTGGCACATAACGGTAACCTGACCAATTCGGCTGAAATTCATGAAGATCTGTTTAAAACAGATTTGCGTCATATGAATACCGATTCAGACTCGGAAGTTTTACTTAACGTTTTTGCACATGAACTGCAAAAACGCGGCAAACTGATGCCGACTTCAGAAGATGTATTTCATGCGGTAACGCGTGTTCATGAGCGTTGTAAAGGTGCTTATGGAGTAGTTGCCATGATTACTGGCCAAGGTCTGGTGGGGTTCCGTGATCCGAACGGTATCCGTCCATTGATCTATGGTTCACGTCAGACTGAAGAAGGCATGGAATATATCATTGCTTCTGAGTCGGTTGCGATTACAGCGCTGGGCTTTAAGGTTGAACGTGATATTGAGCCGGGGGAAGCAATATTTATTGACCTCCAGGGTAATTTCTTTACCCAGCAATGTGCGAGCAAGCCGGCATATCGTCCATGTATTTTTGAATATGTGTACTTTGCCCGCCCGGATGCAATCATTGATGGTATTTCAGTGTATAAAGCCCGTCTGAAAATGGGTGAGAAACTGGCTCATAAAATCTTGCGTGAATGGAGTGAGGAGCATGATATTGATGTGGTCATCCCGATTCCGGATACATCACGGACTTCAGCGCTAGAGCTGGCGAATACGCTGGGCGTGAAATTCCGTGAAGGCTTTATGAAAAACCGCTATATCGGCCGTACTTTCATTATGCCTGGTCAGCAACAGCGTAAAAAATCGGTCCGCCAGAAACTTAACCCGGTTGAGCTGGAATTTCAGGGTAAAAATGTTTTACTGGTTGATGATTCGATTGTACGCGGTACCACCTGTAATGAAATTATCCAGATGGCGCGTGATGCAGGGGCAAAAAAAGTTTTCTTTGCTTCAGCTGCACCTATGGTGAAATATCCAAACGTCTATGGTATTGATATGCCGGCAAAATCAGAACTGATTGCTTCTGAACGTAGTGTAGAAGAAATCCGCGAGATTATTGGTGCAGACCGTCTGGTGTTTCAGGATCTGGAAGACCTGAAAGAAGCAGTACGTACGACCAAAGTGCCGAAATTACGTGAGTTTGATTGTTCGGTATTTGATGGTATCTATGTCACAGGTGGTATTGATAGAGAATATCTCGATAACTTACAGAAAAAACGTAAGGAAAGTGCCAAAAAAGGTGAAAACTATATCGATGTTAATATTGATGCAGCTTCAGTCGACCTGACGGGTGTACGTGAATCCTAAGTGATTAAAGCGATAAAAATCATAATGAAAAAGCGGGAACTTCCCGCTTTTTTGTTTTATGATGAGCGCATTGCAGATCATGTGACTTAGGGTGGTACATTGAGAGGCGTAAGCTATACGTTTATAAAGAATAAAAATATGTGGCTGCCAGCGAGCTTTTGCCTGATTGCAGTATTATTAACAATATTTATTATAAATATAATTGCCGGCTTATTTGCCTTCTATATTGATCCCACCCAGTCTTTAGTTTGGCATAGCTTCAGTCCTTATCTGATTGCGTTTGTCCTGTTTTTAATGGCAGTTTCGGTATCACATGAATTTTATGTACTCCGTGCCGGCGGCTATTCGCTTGCCAAGCAAATGGGCGCACGCCGGCTGAGCCAGATAGAAAGTATTCCTGAAGAAAGCGCGGCATTACGGATTACCGAACAGCTTGCGGAAACTTTTTTGATTGAGGCTCCAGCGGTTTATGTACTACCCGATGAAGTCGGAGTTAATGCCCTGACAGCAGGCTTCGGCCCGGCAGATACCGCAATTATTCTGACTTGGGGCGCTCTACAGACGCTAGATGAAATGGAATTGTATGGTCTGCTAAGCCATGAATTTAATAAAATTCTGTCTGGTGAGGCTGCTGAAAATACCCGGCTAAAAATCTTGTATAGCAGTCTGGTGACTTTTAGCCAGTGGGGCAGTAAGTTGGCCAAGTCTGGATTTTACCGTCATGGTATTCCGCGTGAAAACCGGTTTGAAACACTATATGTGGCGTTGGGTGCAGTCATCTGGCTGGTTGGCAGTTTAGGGGTACTCATTTCTCGTTTTATCAAATATATATCGCTGAGCGGGCGAACCTTCAAGAATGACCAGAAAACCAGACGCCTGATTCAAAATGATGCCAACATTCAGACCTTATTAAGGATTTATGTGCATCATTCCGGTTCGCAAATCTATAGTGAATATGCTGAATCAATTTCACATATGTGTTTTGCCAACTCCCTGAGCCAGCAGAACTGGTTGAATATTCATCCAGATATTAATCAGCGTATTTATGAGTTAAATCCTGGGCTGATTCAGGAACTGCAACTCGAAAATCTGAAAAAGTTGAAAAATCAGCCCTTATTTAGCCTGTTCCGCTCTTTAGAGGATGTGGTGCCTCAAAGCACAACCACCTGGAGCTCGCCACAGCCGTTACCCTTGCTGCGCCTGTCACCCATTAGCTTTGCGATTAAAGATGCGATCAAGCCGCTGAATCCGGAATTTCGCACCAATATGCCACGTCCGGATCTGATTGAACGGGCTTTGCAGACTTCGACGGGTTCTCGTGAAGTCATGGTTGCTATTTTAATGATCCGGCAATATCGTGAATTTATACCGACTGAAGCCGAGGTCAGCCGTGCGATTGTGGACTCATTGTTGAACCTGGATGGTCGTGTTCATACTCCCATCTTTTTACAGGCTTGCAGAAATATTGGTGGCATGCCGATTACTGTTGCCCGGCAGTTTCTGATGAAGCTGGCACGGATTATTCAGGAAGATGGAGAAATTGGCTTGCTGGATGCTTTGCTGCTGGAGCGAGTCAAGCATGAATTGAATTTGTTGCCTGTACATACGCCCACTTCACTGGAAGAGGTTAAGTCCCAGATTGTGCGCCTGATTGATGCTTTACTGCATGTCCAGCAAATTAACAGCGGGAACCAGCTCGAAGTTCGGGAGCGGATTTTAAACCGTATTTTGACCTTAAAAGAGCAGGAGATGTATGCTGAAATTTCTGATGAACCAATTGATCTGGCTGAAATTTTGAATGATATTGCCGGGTTATTGTTGCGTGATCGTTTAAGCATATTGGGGATTGCGGAAGCCTGTTTGTGGAGCGACCGGATTGTGACTCAGGATGAGCTGGATGTGATGGAATTGCTATACTGGCGTTTAGGGTTTGAAACGGATGAGATCATTGAGCAAATGCTGAAAAAAAATAGCCTGATGATTGTCTAGGTTTCTCTTTAGGTCGCTGAGACGAAGTGGGCCCATCTTCATGCTAAGATAGGCATTCAAATTTCAGGTCTGATGTTATAGACATAACAGTGTGGAAAACAGGCAAGATAGAACCCTAAAACTGGAAAAAGTTCGGCAGAGTAAGGCGAATCCGGCTAAAATGTTTGGCCTGAAATGGGTGATGATGAAAAAATGATAAGGCATCAGCGTGGGATACTGGCAGCATTGGGAATTGATATATGGATTCCTAGGGATGAGGCATGCCAGCAGCATCAGGGTTCCATCTGGCGGGATCAGGCAACTCCTGAGCTTCATAGCGAGATTATTTTACCGCAAACTGCGCGTCATGAGCCGCTGCCACAAGAAATTGTACCTGTACCAGTTCGCATCGTTGAGCTTGATGAAGTAAAGGAAGTTGTTGAAGCTTCAGTAACCGCTGCTCCAGTTCAGGAAGAGCGGCAAATACAGCATATTCCGCCATTCAGTTTACAGGCCCTTAATTTGCCGCATTGTGTCATTGTGATGAATGCCACAGAGATGACAGAAGAGACCCAGCATTTGTGGAGTAATATCCAGCGCGCCCTGCAAGGTGAATTTTATGAGTTAAACTGGCCATTTCCATGGGCGAATATGCAGGACGGCCGTGGGGTAGAGTCTTATATTCAGGGCTTTCTGGATATGATGAGTATGGAGAAAAATATAATTTTTCTGGGCTCTGTTCCCTATGTCCATCCCGTAAAAATGATTCAGCTGGCTTCCTTGCAGGAGATGCTGGAACAACCCATTCTGAAAAAACGTTTATGGCAATTTATGCAAAATAAACCGGATAGTGTGGATTAATATCCGTTAAGACCAAAAGGAATTGGAATAAGAAGTATGAAACAGAAAGTTGTAGTATTCAGTCAGATTGATCCAGACATTCAGGAAAAACTCGAACAGCATTATCAGGTGGTCTGTTTACAGCCAAAGTTGGGTGATGTCAATGAACAGCTCTTGACGCATGTGCGGGATGCAGAGGGCATGCTCGGTGCAGGACGGTGGTTGAATCGTCATAATCTGGCCACTGCAAACCGATTAAAAATTATTTCCAGTGTCAGTGTGGGTTATGATAACTATGAGCTGGATTATTTAAATGAAAAGCAGATTTATCTTGCACATACGCCACATGTATTGACTGAAACTACGGCTGACCTGGCTTTTTGCTTATTGATGTCCGCTGCCCGAAAAGTTCCTTATCTGGACCAATGGACCAAACAGGGGCAATGGCAGCGTACTGTAGGCGAAGCACAATTTGGTGTAGATGTTTTTGGAAAAACGCTTGGGATTATTGGCCTTGGTCATATTGGTGCTGCAATCGCACGCCGTGGTTTCTATGGTTTTAATATGAATATTCTTTACCATAACCGCCGTGAAAAACCGGAGTTGGCCCAAAGCCTTCGTGCAGAATATTGTACTTTAAGCCAGCTTTTACAGCGTTCGGATTTTGTGGTGGTTGCGGTAGATTTAAATGCAGAATCAAAATCCCTGATAGCCGCAGCAGAACTGGCCCAAATGCAGCCTCATGCTGTGCTGGTGAATATTGCTCGTGGTTCAGTAATTGATGAGCAGGCCTTGATTGATGCCCTAAAATCCAGGCAGATATTTGCAGCAGGGCTAGATGTTTATCAGAAAGAACCTTTAAAAGAGTCGGAGCTGTTTAAGCTGGAGAATGTAGTCACTTTGCCTCATGTGGGTTCGGCGACAGCAGCGACACGGAAGAAAATGTCAGAACTGGCCTATCAGAATCTGGTGGATGCACTGGAAGGGAAAGTGCCACGCTATGTGGTTAATCCACAGTTTTAGATTTATACGAAGTTAATATTAAATAACATTTTCTTGCATCTATGCTCAAGCTTCAATGCTATATTCGTGGGAGTTGGAAACATTAGGCTCAGAGAATTTTCATTGAAACGTTTGCTACTGGCTTGTAGTTTAAGTATATGTATGTCCGTAGGACATACCGACAGCACTTATTTTGATCGACCGACAGCACCATTTACTGTGCCCGATATTGGGGCTGGTATAGGCTTGCTGGATCAGCAAAAAGAAAAAATGATCGGTGAAAAAGTCTACCGCGAAGTACATAGGCAGATGCCAGTGATGCAGGATCCCTGGCTTGAAGATCAGCTCCTCTCAGTGTTTTCCCATATTCTCAGTCAAACCCAGTTATCCCAGCCGATTGGCCTGCTAGTTATTAATGATCCACAAATTAATGCCTTTGCCGTGCCAGGTGGCTTGTTTGCTTTAAATGCAGGTCTGATTAATTCTGCGCGTAATATGGATGAAGTGGCTGGGGTGATGGCGCATGAAATTGCTCACGTTTCCCAGCGCCATTATAGCCGTTCCCAAGAGGCCTTTAAGGGGCAAGGCTTATTGGCTTTGGCAGGAATTCTGGTGGGAGCCTTGGTGGCCTCGCAGGCAGATGGTGATGCAGGTGCTGCGGTCATGATGGGCTCTCAGGCAGCTTTACTTGATCAGCAGCTCACTTATAGCCGTAATCAGGAACGTGAAGCGGATCGCATTGGTATGCAGTACATGTACGCATCGGGTTATAATCCGCATAGCATGGCAGATTTTTTCGAGGTCATGCATCGATCTACCAGCCGTTTAAGTTTTTTACCGGATTTCTGGCTTACTCACCCTTTGACGACCGAAAGGATGAGCGAAGCGCGACTACGTGCTGGCCAGCTTCCGGCAGTCAAACCGAAGCTGAATGATCAGGATTTTGAAATTATCAAATGGTATAGCCGGGTAGTGTCCCGTCAGGCCAGTGAAAAGCAGTTAAGTTTGCTGGCAGGGCGCAGTTTTGCTGGTCAATTGGCCTTGGCGACGTATCATCTGCAACAGGGCGACTTTCAGGCTGCACAGGCTGTGCTTGATCAGGTGAGTCAGAAGCACCAGAAGCATCCTTTATGGATATTAAGTCAGACGGATGTTTATCTGGGCCAAAATCATGTTAATGAGGCTTTAAAAAGTGTGAGTTCAGCAGCACGCATTATGCCGGAAAACCGGGCATTGAATTATAAGCATGCTGAGGCGCTGATTCGTGCCAAACAGCCTGATCATGCTAGAACTATTGTACAGCGCTTTTTAAATGCGAATCCGCGAGATGTCAGTGGTTGGCGTCTTATGCAAATGGCTGCAAATGCTCAGTCCGCCTCCGAGATTAAAGCCGCGACTGTTCTGCGCTATCGGGCTGAAGTGGAATACTGGTCAGGTCATGAGGAAACAGCGATTAAATCTTTATTACATGCACAGCGGGTCAGTAAAAGTAATCAGTCTTTATCGGCTACCATTAATCAGCGTTTAAAGCAGATGCAGCGGGAACGACAAGATAAAATCTGAAAATAGTTTTATGCGGATTTTGTGGGTAGAAGATGTATCCCAATCCGGGTAAATCACGCTACAATCGGGCCAAAGAGAATTGTTTATTTAAATCATTGTATGAAAAAAATATTATTAGCGGTATTGCTATTGGGGTGTGGTGTGAATGGTTTTGCTGCAAGTGCAGTCGAATATGTAGAAGCGGTTGAGCAGATTAATACTGATTATCAAAAAGAATCACGTCAGTTTTTAAAAGCGTTAAATCCACAGCAGCAGGGTTTTACGGCGTCGCAGCAGCAGCAGTTTTGCGCTATTGTGCAGCGTTATGTTGACCGTTTATATCAGGCAGCAGATCAGAACCGGGCCTATCTGGATCGTCAGTTTCAAAATGTAGGCAAACAGGAGGTAATATTGCAGGTCAAATCTTCTAAAGAGATGCAGTTGCTAAAACGTCATCATGTGAATTGTAATTTGCAATAAAAACAGAAAATAAGAATATGACGAGAACTGTCTAAAAAGTGAGGCAGTTCAGCACGGATTTGGGGCTGAATTAAATAGGGGATTAAGCAAGCTTGGCTTTGATTTTGGCTGAAACCTGTGCAGGATCGGCGCGCCCGGCTATGAGCGGACGCAGAGAATTCATCACCTTACCCATATCTTTCATGCTAGTAGCTTGTTGCGCTGCAATCGTTTGCGCAATCACGGAATCAAGTTCTTCCTCAGTCATAGCTTCTGGTAGAAATTGAGAGAGAACCTCAACTTCGGCTTGTTCCTTACTAGCTAAATCTTCTCGACCAGCACCTGTAAAGGCTTTGATCGATTCTTTACGTTGTTTAATTTGTTTTTCAATGACCGCAAGAACTTGAGCGTCGTCAAGTTCTTTACGCTCATCGACTTCGATTTGCTTAATTGCGGCTTGGAGACTACGAATGACCGTTAACTTGTCCATTTCTTTAGCACGCATGGTGGCTTTCAAAATGTCAGTAATCTGGTTTTTTAAAATAGTCATTATTTATTCCAAGCGGTCAATCACAAATTAATCTTAGTAAAGGCGAGTTGTACGTACTGATTCACGCGCCAATTTCTTTTGGTAGCGTTTAACAGCAGCAGCTTTTTTGCGCTTACGTTCTTGAGTTGGTTTCTCGTAGAATTCGCGCTTACGTACGTCAGCTAAAACACCCGCTTTTTCACATGAACGTTTGAAACGACGGATAGCTACGTCTACTGGTTCGCCTTCTTTCAATTTAACTTGTGGCATGAAGAATCCTCATTAAGTTATGGATAAGATCAGGGCCGAATTGCCCTTGATCACAAGTGAAGGTCAGTATTTTACTCATTTACATCTCATACCACAAGTCTATAATAGTTGCTGCAATAGATTTGATACAGGTTATAGGCAGTTTAATGATCGTTTTGGGCTTGGAAACGTCGTGTGATGAAACAGGACTGGCACTGTATGATAGCGAGCTGGGGTTGCGCGGACAGGTGTTGTACAGTCAGATTAAACTGCATGCAGAGTATGGCGGGGTGGTGCCAGAACTGGCTTCACGTGACCATGTGCGCAAGCTCATTCCCTTAATGAATGAACTGCTCGAACAAAGCGGCGTAAAAAAATCTGAAATTGATGCAGTGGCTTATACTCGTGGTCCGGGTCTGATGGGCGCACTGATGACCGGTGCACTTTTTGGTCGTACCTTGGCATTTGCCCTCAACAAGCCGGCAATTGGTGTGCATCATATGGAAGGTCATATGCTGGCCCCTTTACTTTCAAAAACGCCGCCAGAATTTCCATTTGTTGCGCTTCTGGTTTCGGGTGGTCATTCACAGTTGATGGCTGCTTATGGTATTGGCCAGTATGAACTGCTGGGCGAGTCGATTGATGATGCGGCTGGTGAAGCTTTCGATAAAGTCGCCAAAATGATGGGCCTGCCATATCCGGGGGGGCCGAATATTTCAAAACTGGCCGAGCAGGGTGATCCAAACGCTTTTGCTTTCCCGCGTCCAATGCTGCATCAAGGTTTGGAGTTTTCATTTAGCGGCTTAAAAACTGCGGTGTCTGTACAAATGAAAAAGCTGGGGGATGAAAACCGGGATGCCGATATTGCTGCCAGCTTCCAGGAAGCCATTGTGGATACTTTGGTAAAAAAATCTGTCAAGGCATTGAAACAGACTGGCTTAAAACGTCTGGTGATTGCCGGTGGAGTAAGTGCCAACAAGCGTTTGCGTGAGCGATTGGAAGTGGATTTAACCAAGATCAGAGCCTCTGTATACTATGCTGAACCTGCACTGTGTACCGATAATGGTGCAATGATTGCGTTTGCAGGTTACCAGCGTTTAAAAGCCGGGCAGCAAGATGGTCTGGCGGTTACTACCACACCGCGTTGGCCGATGACGGAATTGAGTAATCCAAACGAAGCGTGACAATCGTTTAAAAAAGAACCGCATTTGCGGTTCTTTTTTTATTCCAAATTTGAAAATAACTGTGCACTGCTGATTTTTCGCATAAATCCTGCACGCTTTAAAGCTAAAGTCACCATGTTGGTATTACAGGATTGAATACCTTCAAAATTACCAAGATCTTCAGTAATTAATTTCCATAAATCACTTAAATCATTACATAGTACATGCCAGAAAAATTGCGAATCACCACTAATTCCAAATAGACAACGTGTATATTTGAGTTCAGACAAGGTCTTGGCAATATGATTCGCTGAATCTGGACGAGCTTTAATCAAAATAATTGCTTCGGATTTATAGCCCATCAAACTAGGTTCTACATCGACACGAATGTTGAAAATACCTTCTTCCAATAAGTCACTCAATAATTTCTGAGTTTTATGTTCACTGAGCTCAATTTGTTCTGCCAAACTTTTAATAGATGAACGGCCATCAATAGATAGAGCATGAATTAACTTTAATTCAGTTTCAGTCAAGTTTCTAACATTAACATTTTTAACGCTGATGCCATCTAATGCTTTAGGTTTACTGGCCCATGTAAAGGGTTTTAAGACCGCTTGTGTTTCTACAGTTTTAATATCTGGAATTTGCGTAACAAAGTCATGCATCCAAATGGAGAGATCCGCTGCTTTTTCTAGTCCAATCTCTAAGAAAATATCTGCAAGTCCTGTAGTTAGAAAAACAATACGCACTTCTGGGCGGTTTGCAAAAAATTGTGCAATTTCTTTTTCCTTCCCAAATTTCACACTGATCCATACATGAACTGTGTAACCCTTATTGGTAACCAGTGGATTTAACTCAATCGCAGTACGTATAACTTGGTCATTTAGCAATTTAACCAGACGCCGAGACAGCTTTTTTTCCGGAACATCACTAATCTGACTCAGTTCTCTCCATGATCCTCTCGGATTAGAGATGAGAGCTTTGATGCATGCGGTATCGATTTCGTCGAAACTAAAAGATTCACTCATGATGATTGACTTGTCTAATAACTAATTATAGTCTTAATTAAAGTCTAGAAAATAAAATACAACCTGTATATATGTCTAAATATTAAATGAGACGCTTATGGATGAGTCAAAAATGCAAAACTCAATTTCCGCTCAAGGAAATGTATCACAAAAGAAAGTTATTCTTGCAGGAACTGTAGGAAATGCGATTGAATGGTTTGATTGGACGATTTATGCCACATTTGCGGTATTTTTCGCGAAACAGTTTTTCCCCTCAGATGATCCAACGGCATCGTTGCTGGCGACCTTCGCAATTTTTGCTGTTGGTTTCTTCATGCGCCCATTAGGTGGAATCGTATTGGGCATCTTTTCGGACCGCTATGGTCGAAAAGCCGCTTTGGCCGCCACCATCATTATGATGGCAGGTGGATCTTTGATGATTGGTCTTTCACCAACCTATGAATCAATTGGTATTTTTGCACCAATTATTTTGGTATTGGCACGATTACTTCAGGGTTTATCGTTAGGCGGCGAGTTCGCTTCAGCTGCAACCTATCTTTCAGAGATGGCACCAAAACATAAACGTGGATTCTATTCGAGCTTTATGTTTTTTAGTTCAGCAATTGGTATTTTGATGGCCTCAGGTCTTGCTTGGGCTTTAACAAGTGCTTTGACTGAAACGCAAATGAGTGAATACGGTTGGCGTATTCCGTTTATTTTGGGTGCGATTGGCGGCTTGGTGGGTATGTGGATTCGTAAATCCGTACCTGATAGTGAAATGACCCATAAAAAAGAATCCGTAAAAAATCCTTTGGCTGTATTGATTAAACGTCATCCGAAAGAAACGCTCCGTATTGTCGGTATTTCTATCTTAACGACATTTGCATTTTATATTTTTGTAGTTTATGTCCCAACTTATGCCATTAAAGTTTTAGGTGCAGAGCCACAAACAGCCTTTGCTGCGAATACTGTTGGCTTAATTATTTTCATGCTGTGTCAGCCTGTATTTGGCTGGCTATCAGACAAAATTGGTCGCAAACCGCAGTTGATCGTATTTGCTGCGGGATATTTGGTTTTCTTTTATCCAATCATTAAGTGGATGGATGGGACTTTTGCATCGATTTTGTTGGTCGAGCTTTTTGGATTGGTTTTATATGCTTTATATACAGCCATTGGCCCCGCGGTCATGTCTGAGCAGTTTCCGACAGAAGTTAGAGCGGTCGGTATTGGTGCACCTTACAATTTGATGGTGGCTTTACTCGGCGGCACGACCCCATATGTACTGACTTGGTTACAAAGTATTGGTAAACAAGATTACTTCTACTTTATGGTACTGGTTGGCGCTTTATTAACATTAATCACATTTATTAAGATGCCTGAAACGGCAGGAAAAGGTTTGGAAGATATAAAATGAATATTGTGAATTTATCTGCACTTGAGTTAGGTCGACAGATTGCTTGCAAAAAGATAACTTCAGTAGAGACAGTTCAATTTTATATTGATCGAAACCAGACATTTAAACATCTAGATTGCATTTCGGAACTATTTGAAACCGAGGCTTTGCAACATGCTAAGTACTTAGATGAGTTGCTTCAGCAAGGAACACGTTTAAGTCCATTTCATGGTGTTCCAATTTTACTAAAAGATAATCTGGATGTAGCGGGTCATATAACGTATGCCGGTACAGTTTATCTAGATCAAAAAGCGTTAGCAAACTGCGAACTGGCTGATCAGTTACAAAATTTAGGTTTTGTAATTTTAGGTAAAACTAAAATGACCGAGTTGGCCTTTGGTTTGTCAGGGCAAAATCCAATGCAGGGTACACCTAAAAACCCTTGGGCAGAACAGCAATTCGCGCCAGGTGGATCTTCTTCAGGTTCAGCAGTCGCAGTTGCATGTAATCTAAGTCCTTTAGCATTTGGTGGTGATACTGGTGGTTCAATTCGTACACCAGCAGCATTGAATGGCATATTTGGATTTAAACCCTCAGCTCATAAAATTGCTGACATGGGTGCAGTGCCATTATCTAAAACATTAGATACTTTAGGTCCGTTTGCGCGTTTTGCAGATGACATTAGTGCGTTAATTAATTTATTGATGGATACAAATGTTGAAGTGACATCAAGTGAAAATGTAATTTATGCTTTAGATGAGTCTGCATTTCCATATCCGCTTGAGCATGAGGTATTAACGCTTTGGCGCGAAGGGCTAAAACGCATAGAGGCTTTAGGAATTGAAATTAAAAACTGGCAACCACCTGCACATTTTGATTTTCATGATCTATCAGATCGAACATCTGACATTATTGCCTATGAAAGCTATTTGTATCATGGTGATACAGCTGAAAATGCTGAAGTAAAAATGTGGGAATTGGTACGTCAGCGTGTGCTACGTGGTAAGACCATCTCACAGCAAAAATATGAGACATTGATTGCAGAGCGAACTGAGTTTCAGCAATCGTTTAAAGCCTCTTTAGATGGTCAATGTTTGTTGTTTCCAGTGAGCCCATTTCTTGGAGCTGTGTCAAGTTCAGAAGATGCCGAGTTTAGTCATGTGGGTGAATATACACGTCCATTTAACTATTTAGATGCACCAAGTTATGCTTTCCCTATAGCTCTGAGTGATAGCGGATTGCCGATGGGTATTCAGTTGGTTTCATATCAAGCGAATGATGTTAATGTGGTAAAAACGGTGCAGAAAATTGCCAATGGTTTAGGTATTCGTTCTGTATTACCACCAATTTGTCAGGATTAAGAGTTAACGCCTCGTTTATTATATTCAAAAAAAGAACCGCATTTGCGGTTCTTTTTTTATCATGATGGTTCTACTTTAAGCTTTTTTAAGTTGCTCTGACCCAATCCAATGCTTCGAAAACTGATAAGCAGCACGACCTGAACGTTGCCCACGTGCCTGGCACCAACGCAGTGCTTCAGCACGCGCTTCGTTTGTCCATGGCATGGAAGCTTTAGTCAAATAGTGTTCAACAATTTCTAAATATAAGTTTTGATCCATCGGGTAAAAAGACAGCCATAATCCGAAACGATCAGATAAGGAAATTTTTTCTTCGATCGCTTCCTGAGGATGTAACTCTGTATATTGCGGTACATCGACTTTGGTGACCGGCGTATTTTCATGCATAAATTCTGGCAATAAATGGCGACGGTTACTCGTCGCATAAATCACAAAATTGTTGGAACCAGATTGCAATGAGCCATCCAGAACACTTTTTAAACTGCGATAATTTTCATCTTCTGCATTAAAGGCCAGATCATCACAATAGACTATAAATTTTTCTGGACGGCCAGCGATCAGTTGCTGAATTTGAGGCAGATCTGACAGGTCATCACGTTCAATTTCAATCAGGCGTAAACCCTGATCTGCGTATTCAGTCAACAAGGCACGGACAATTGACGACTTGCCTGTGCCACGCGAGCCGGTCAGCAGTACATCATTGGCAGGCAGGTCTTTTAAAAACTGTAAAGTGTTCTGAATCACTTTTTCTTTTTGTTTCTCGATTCCTTTTAAATCTTCCAGCGCAATCTGTTTAAGTTGATGAATCGGCTTTAGTTCCCCGTTTTGCCATTTATAAGCATACGCAGAAAAATCCGGTGTCTGCTTCAGCTCAGGCAAGCTATGTTGAAGCTGCAAAAGTACAGTAGAAAGCGCATTTAAAATATTGTCAGGTAAGTCGATTTTCGCCATGATGAAATAATGCAGATTTAAAATTATGTCTAGCATACTATCACTGTAAAATTCACAGTCAAAGTCTGAAAAGTGTGATAATTTACTTAAAGCAGAGAGTTTTGCTCCTTTAGTCTAGAAGGAGGAAAAGGGCATTTTCCATATTTAAGACTACGGGCTGAATGAGAAATATATAGGGAAAATGACAGATGCTATTCAAAGATTTTACCCAGGATATTAATCCACATCAGGCCTATCGGATCAAAAAGCTGAAACAGCAGTTACAGCTTGCTGAGACTTATGAGGAGTGGAAACATATTGCGCTAAAGATTGATGAGGAATCAGGTGCACAAGAGTGGAAGTTTGATAATAGCTCGCTGTATTTTGATGCTGAAGTGATTGCGCATCGCTTAGGGAAATTAAGACGTTACCGCCAGCAAAAGCGTACCCGGGATCTGATGCATATCCTGTGTGAAGGGCTGAGCTATGATGTTGCCAATATTGCACATCCTTTGCTTTTTACCGAGACTTATGTCGGCACCAAAAGAATTATTGAAGAATATGTAGAAGAAGTCAGTCTGGGTCTGGCCTATATCGCCTCAGATGAATGTCAGTGCTTGAAATTTGAAGAAAAGATCGAATACTTTGAGCATTGTCAGCGTGCTTATGGCCAGCCAGCTTTGATGTTTTCCGGCGGTTCCACTTTGGGGTTATTTCATACTGGTGTATGTAAGGCTTTAATGGAGCAAGACTTGCTACCCAAAGTCATGTCTGGCTCCAGTGCCGGCGCTATTATGACTGCCATGCTCGGCGTCTCCAAACCTTCCACTTATGTAGAACTGTTGAAGGGACATAACTTTTTTCATGAAGCTTTTCACTTTCGTAAGCTGAATGAACTGCTCAAAGGTAATGGTGGACTGGCCGATGTCAAATACCTGAAAAAGTTTCTGATTGAGAATCTGGGAGATGTCACTTTTGCAGAAGCCTTAAAAATTTCCGGTCTACATATTAATATCGCGGTTGCTCCTTATGATGCTGCGCAGGAGGCCCGGATTATGAATGCCTATACCTCACCAGATGTGCTGGTCTGGAGTGCAGTGCTGGCCTCTTGTGCGGTGCCAATTCTGTTTCCACCCGTACGTCTGACCAGTAAACGCTATGATGGTCAATATACCCCGTATATGGGAGCCACGCGCTGGGTCGATGGCAGTGTGCGCAGTGATTTTCCGCAAGAGAAAATGGCGCGGCTTTATAATATCAATTACACCATCGCCAGTCAGGTGAACCCGCATATCGTGCCATTTATGCAGGATGATGTAGCACGTTTCCGCAAAGGGACTTTAAGCTGGCCACAACGTATTGTACGCCGTCAAGGTGCGGTCATTACCAAAGGCATGATGGACTTTGCCCGTGAGCATGCC
>NZ_SMTB01000257.1:0-487 GCF_006864105.1 Acinetobacter sp. RF14B
GCTGCTACGTGAAAAATCGGGCGATGCAACGGCACAAGGGATGGGCACCTGGTGGGATGAATACCAGCAAATGAATGGTGATGAAAAAGAGCGCGCCATTGCCCAATATAACCGTCAGCGTGCCAGAAACCGTCGTAAGGTTTCTCAGGAAGAGCATCTGGAGCAGCGTCTAGTGGCTCAGGAAATGACTGAAATCGAACCGTTGGTGAATGAGCCGGAGCCGCGCAACCGTCGTGTACGTAAAGCCAAATATGAGGCCGAGCGTAAATCCGTTTCCCAGCTAACTGCCAGTGGCGAAATTGGTGCAGATCACCCGATTACCAAACGTAAACGTGTACAGCGTGACTTAAGCCAGGTTATTTTTGGGCCAACACAATGACAGTCAGCTATATCGGTTTGGGAAGCAACCTTGGCGATTCACGCCAGATTTTAGCAGAAGCCGTATACAAGCTGGCCAGCCTGGGGGCGGTCAAAGCGTCGCATTTAT
>NZ_SMTB01000258.1:0-486 GCF_006864105.1 Acinetobacter sp. RF14B
TAAAATAACACGCAACACTATTCTTCTTCCTTGAGTCCGCCCGGAACTCGAAAAACAAACCGAGTTAAAGCCATTTTTCACAAAATCGATTTTGGGTCTCACCAAAATTACGGGGTTGCATACGCATTCGTTTATTTTCGAACGTGTACATACAAATATGCACAAAAATAATCATAATTATTTTCTGAGATGCATTATGATATGAACACCAATTTCGTATAGAGTCTCACTATGTCTCAAATTTTTGCTTACTGTCGGATATCAACGCTGGATCAGACCACCGAAAATCAACGCCGGGAAATCGAAAGTGCAGGTTTTAAAATCAAACCTCAGCAAATAATCGAAGAACACATTAGCGGCTCAGCAGCAACCAGTGAGCGTCCTGGTTTTAACCGGTTGCTTGCTCGCCTGAAATGTGGTGATCAATTGATTGTGACAAAACTGGATCGCCTTGGTTGTAATGCAATGGATATCAGGAAAACAGTG
>NZ_SMTB01000259.1:0-483 GCF_006864105.1 Acinetobacter sp. RF14B
GTCAGAGCTTAGGTGTTCTAGGCGTTTTCTAAGCGCTGAAGAAATACGTCTTACCGTAGATTGCGTGCGTTTCTGAAGCACATTTTCCTTATACATGGCTTTATCCCAGGCAGCTTCATCAAGCTCTTGGAGTAACAAGCCAGTAATAATGCGACACTCTCGGGTTTGTAGCGAGCCGCTGGTGAGATCGGAGTTATAGCGGAAAGGGGTCATTTGTAATTATTTGTGGGTGGAGGATAGTTAACTTATTATTGTAGTTGGAAGAGGCTGCTTTCCAAACATTAGCACCTCGTAATGCTTGTTACTGTATATTAATTTATGCTCTTAGCGCATGTTAATGGGCTATTACAATGCATAATGTCCACATCAAGATAACTGTGGCTTAACACCTGTACAAGCGAAAAAAATCAATCACCTGTCCGGAAATACGGGATCACTGTAAAGTGTTGGTGAGGCAGTCTAGGAGGGGGATTTAATTTGGGA
>NZ_SMTB01000260.1:0-480 GCF_006864105.1 Acinetobacter sp. RF14B
GGCGACTGTAAAACGATGCAGCCAAAGTTTGCCTTTGGCTGCAATGAAATCAGTCTTTATGCCGGTTATCAGGCAGGAAAACCTTGCAGGTCTCGCTCCACTTTACGACGCGAAACATGGGCCAGCTGGATGTCATTTAATAATGTGAGAATGGTGTCTTCGCCTGCTTCTGGCGCGTACTCCGCCATCACTTCTTCACGACTTAACTTCCCCAGCAGGCTATGATGGGAAATATTATCTTCGTCAATGTATTCCGTCAGGAGCGGCAAAACCTCCTGCATAGGTACAATGCCGATGGTCAGGATCGCCAACGACGCACTCATTGTTCATCCACCTTACTTTTCTTTCGTCGTTAATTACCGGGCAAGTGTGAAGCACCACTGCTGACACTTACTTGTGCTACAAATGACAAAAAGCGTAGCAGCAGACGTGCACGGCATAATGTAAAGATTCCAAATGATTCCAGTAATGGATTGTTAT
>NZ_SMTB01000261.1:0-480 GCF_006864105.1 Acinetobacter sp. RF14B
TACGTCGCCAGTGCCAACTGGCTGAACGCCGCCCGGATCTGATTATCCGCTCCCTGCGCGGCAACGTCGGCACTCGCCTGAGCAAACTAGATAACGGCGAATACGATGCCATCATTCTTGCCGTAGCCGGACTAAAACGTTTAGGTCTGGAGTCCCGCATTCGCGCCGCGTTACCACCCGAGATTTCTCTTCCGGCGGTAGGACAAGGTGAAGTCGGTATTGAATGCCGCCTTGATGATACGCGCACTCGCGAGCTGCTTGCCGCGCTGAATCACCACGAAACTGCACTGCGCGTTACCGCAGAACGCGCCATGAATACCCGTCTCGAAGGTGGATGTCAGGTGCCAATTGGTAGCTACGCCGAGCTTATTGATGGTGAAATCTGGCTGCGTGCGCTGGTCGGCGCGCCGGACGGTTCGCAGATTATTCGCGGTGAACGCCGCGGTGCGCCGCAAAATGCCGAACAAATGGGGATTTCGC
>NZ_SMTB01000262.1:0-478 GCF_006864105.1 Acinetobacter sp. RF14B
GTGGATTATTTCTTCTGCAACATGGTGCGGAAAGCGCGTTGGTTGATGAGCTTTCCTCACGACTGGGTCGGGCGCTGGGAATGGACAGCGTTGAAAGTTCTATCTCTTCGAACGCCATAGTGCTGACAACCATTAAAGATGGGCAATGCCTGACATCGACACGTAAAAATCACGATCGCGGCATTAATATGCATGTGGTGACTGAAGTCCAGCACATTGTGATTCTGGCGGAGCACCATCTGCTGGATTACAAAGGCGTAGAGAAACGATTTAGCCAAATTCAGCCATTACGTTACCCAAGATGGCTGGTAGCCTTAATGGTTGGCCTTTCCTGCGCCTGTTTCTGTAAACTCAATAAAGGTGGCTGGGATGGTGCCGTCATCACCTTCTTTGCCAGTACGGCCGCGATGTATATCCGCCAGCTACTGGCACAACGTCATCTTCATCCACAGATCAACTTTTGCCTCACCGCTTTCGC
>NZ_SMTB01000263.1:0-470 GCF_006864105.1 Acinetobacter sp. RF14B
GGCCGCCGGGAACACAGCCAGATGCCCAGTCCATCATGTACCAGCACTTTCATGCGATGGCCACGTTTATTACAGAACAGGTAGGCGCAATGCGGTTTGATGTAGCCAAAGGCTCTCACCACCTGAGCCATGACAGTATCCATACCTGCACGCATGTCCATGGGCTGGGTAGAGAGCCAAATTTCATCAATGCGGATCATGTTGCCAGTGCCTTGAGTAATTCTGCCAAGGCAGGTATTTCTGATGTCTGCCATTTTAGCTGAATATCATTATTCGTATGAGGCACGGTGATACACAACGTGATCCTCTCATCAATAGGTTGGCTGATTGCAGCAGTGTAAGGCAAAGCAATAAATGCTGGATTCACATGAGTAGGATCCTGCACGGCACCCTCATGATGGCTGAAGATCCTGATCCAACGACTGACAAGGTTGGCATTAATACTATGTTGCAGTGCGACCGAAGCGATC
>NZ_SMTB01000264.1:0-469 GCF_006864105.1 Acinetobacter sp. RF14B
ACCTTGAACTTGAATATCTTTGGCTGAGAGTTGAGCTTGCACTTCACGCTGATCATTTTCCAGTTCGGCCAGCAGGTTTGGTGCTACCGTGAGCAGGTCGCAGCCACTCAAGCCTAAAACCTGATCAATACTGCGGAAGCTGGCCCCCATGATTTCAGTCTGAATACCGTGTGCCTTGTAGAATTCATAAATACGCTTAACCGAAAGTACACCCGGATCTTTTTCAATCGGGTAAGCTTCAACACCTTCAGCTTTTTTGTACCAGTCCAGAATACGGCCGACAAAAGGCGAGATTAAGGTTACTTTTGCATCCGCACAGGCATGGGCCTGGTGCTGGCCAAATAATAAAGTCAGGTTGGTATGAATACCTTCTTCTTCCAGCGCTTTTGCTGCCTGGATACCTTGACAGGTAGAGGCAATCTTGATCAGGATGCGGTCTGAATCAATTCCATATTGTGCATAAAGTGCC
>NZ_SMTB01000026.1:0-30394 GCF_006864105.1 Acinetobacter sp. RF14B
CTCAAATGATTCGACATGGATATCCGAGGCACCTACCCGAATGGCTTCGGACAATAAGGCATTAATCAGCCGGACAATGGGCGCATCATCTTCCTGATCCATCAGGTCTTCAGCTTCCGGAACCGATTCGGCCAGGCTAAGCAAGTCGGGATGGTCTTCCAGACCAGCTGCGACCTGCTGCGACTCGCCACTGTCGCCAGCAAAACTGGCACTCAGCAACTGGTTAAATTCCTGCTCGCTATACAGCAGATAATGCGCAGGATGTCCCAGTAAGCGGCGTGCTTCCTGCAATGCAAGCATGGAGGTATTGTCCCGGCGGACAATGAAGGCCTGATCACCCTCATAACGCAACAGCACACCATGACGCTTGGCGAAACTATATGGAATTTGTAATTGTTTCAGTACTTGCATTGCAGATTATAATAATGATGAAAAAATTTAAATTGAGTGTACTCTAAGCATATGACAGCGTGAAGTATGTTTTCAAAGATTTAGCAAGAAAGGGAGCCAGGATTGTCACAAGATCAAGAGGAATATAGCTTAACATCTCCCAAAATACAGTGGTGGGGAGAGCAGAATTTTGAAATTAATGAATCTAAGGCTTGGCAATTCGGCTCCCTGCTGTTCCGCCTGACCCGCGGCTTGCAGGAGTGGCGTCTGGAATATTACCGGCCTGCGGTACAGTATGATTATGAGCAGCAGTGGCATCAGATTGATGATCCACATTTTGCCTTCCCTTCGCCGGTCAAAATCGAACGCTATATGTTCAAGCTGACTCAAAGCAAACTGCAGCTGATGCCTCGCCTGGCTGATCGCTCGGTAGTGATTAAACCGGTTGATCCGATTTATATTCCAGCCGGTCAGCGCGGGACTTTATATATCAGTACCCCGCTTTGGATTGCCGGTTTTGTCGAAGGTCAACGTGAACCCATTTTTGATCTTCCGGTAATTCTACCCAAAGACACCTGGTTCGGACCGAATCATCGCTCGGGTGAAATTTGTTATGCTACCGCGGTCGATGGCCGGACTGAACTGAAGCAATTTCGTCCCCGTGCGTTTCGGGCTGTCACCCCAATTGAGTTTCATAATACCAGTCACCAGCAGCTGCGTTTTGACCGCATGAGTGTTCCCGTTCTGGCCTTGCCCCTCTTTTATAGTGAAAGTACTGGGCGCTTATGGACATCTCAAATTAAAGTATTGCATGAAGGACTGGACCGTCCGCCGCGGATTCGGGTGGAAAACCGCACTCCTCCCCATGCAGGCGAAGTTAATTATTTACATCCACCGCGTGATCCGGCGGGAAATTTATTTAATATGTTTGATTCATTTTTCTAAGAGCGTGTGATGCCTAATTCGAGTCTTCCAGCCGAAATCACCAGCAGTCTCAAGGCCGTATTTACCAATATTAATACGGAGCGCCTGACTGAAGTTCTGGTGGCAGTGGTATTAAGTTTTATTGGTTTTCTGATTGCACGTTTTGTTTCCAATACGTTTATTCGCACTATCGGTATGCGTTTCAATGCGCATCAGAAACTGGTCTGGCGGCGCGGGATTTTTTATTTCATCTTCTTGCTGTTCATTATGGCCAGCTTGAAAGAAGCCGGCTTTAAACTGAGTGTCTTCCTGGGTGCTGCGGGGATTTTAACAGTCGCTCTGGGTTTTGCTTCACAAACGTCTGCTTCCAACCTGATCAGCGGACTGTTCCTGATTGGCGAAGGCTCTTTTGAGGTGGGCGACACTATTCAGATTACCTTAATTCGCGGACATGCAATTG
The DNA here is from genome assembly GCF_006864105.1 of Acinetobacter sp. RF14B. Lineage (NCBI taxonomy): Bacteria > Pseudomonadati > Pseudomonadota > Gammaproteobacteria > Moraxellales > Moraxellaceae > Acinetobacter > Acinetobacter sp. RF14B. Next base: position 1,775 of record NZ_SMTB01000026.1, read on the forward strand.
AAGGTGAAGTCATCTCTATTGACTTGCTCTCGGTCAAGCTTTTGACCCAGGACAATATTTATGTGCGTTTGCCGAATGAACAGCTGATTCGTGCCCCAGTACAGAACCTGTCCAAATTCCCGATCCGGCGCATTCCGATTACTCTGGCGATTAACTTTCATGAAGACATTATTAAAGTGCGTGAAGTACTGCTTGATGTTGCCAATAAATATCCGCTAGTTCTGGCTGATCCGAAACCGGCGGTAACAGTGACTGCCTTCCGTGAATCTTCAATTGAATTACTGTTTGCCATTTGGTGTCAGCAGGAAAATTATTTGCAAGTACGAGATGAAATGCAGGAACGGATTCGTAACGGCTTTGTCGACAACCAGATTGAGATTCCAGTTCCGAAAATGGGCTTTGTCGATCATCCACTGTCCCGCCCACTGGAAAATGCAGAGATTGACCAATATGCCAATGAAAAAGAGTTAAAAAGAGAGCCGTATTTAAAATAATGTCGTTCCACCCCCTCCCTTTTACCAAGGGAGGGGGTGAACTACTCAAACCATCTTGAAGCTCTTCTTAGATCTTTTCTCCCTCTGGCATCGGTGCAATATAGGCAATGAATAACATCACTCCACCAGCCAGCAGGAAAGAAATCACCCGGGTCAGCGTACCAGTATGCGACAGGTCGAATAACACCAGTTTCAAACTGACTATCACCAGAATACTGCCCCCTAGAACCCACATCGGTTTAAGTTTTTTTAAGGTTGCAGTCCACATGGTTACCCATGCCAGCAATACCCACAGGATGGTCAGGCTCAGCTGGACTGTGGCATTGCTCCATAGCGCCAGACTATTAAAGGGGGTTTGCAGATACATATGTAAGGCGCGTAAAACGATATAACTCGACAGCCACAGCAGACTCAGTACCATCAACACCGACATCATGCCGCGGTCCTGTCCGGCCCGAATTTGTTGTAACAGCATCCAGATAAAACTGGTCAGCATCGCCAAGCTAATCAGATCAAAGGGATTGAGTAGCGGCAGCCAGTAGTATTCAAAAGCTTGCCGATTGAAAAGTTGTGAGCACAGTAACCACCCTCCCATCAGAAACAGACAGCTTTTACTCTGCCAGAACAAACACCAGTCTGAATTTGCTGGTTGCCTATAGCACCAGAGCCAGAAAACCAGCGGTAAAATCACCATACTCAGATAAGGCATGCTCGGCATCAGACAGAGGCTGGCCAAGGCCAAACTGCTGAATCCACCAAAACTCATCCACTCTTTAGACAGCTCCATGCCCTTTATCGGTCTTAGCCATAACGTAGTCAGCAATAGCGCTGAGAGGCCAAATACGCCACGTTCCAGATCACTTTGCCAGACCAGTACGGCATTCTGACTATGATCCACAGCCACGATGACTGCAATCACCATCAAAGGTGTAAGCCCGCTCCATTTGGGCAATAACCAGCCCCATTCCTGATGTTTATGCTGGACGATTTCACTTAAAATGACATAACCAAGCGTAAGGCTGAACAAGCTCAAACTATAGGCATAGTCCTGAGCAAACTCATCTTCTAGCAAGGCAAAGAGAATCAGGGTTGCGGCAAAACTGAGTAGGCTTAGAAAGCTGATACTGAAACTATTCAGCTGCTGGCGGTATTCGGCTTTGAGCTGGCTAAGAAAGACCACGGCCACATAACAGACGCTCAGAATCCAGTAGATCTCTCGAGGTATGGGATTAAGCTCAACCAGATAATACAGGCTACTGAGTCCTGCCATCAGCAACAGTCCCATGCTCAGGTAATGTGCGACACGGATATTTTTTTCCAGAGCCCAGAGATAGATGAGTAGTCCTTCAACAGCCCAGCCCACCACGCTCCACTGCTCTGTCAATAAAATAGGTGGAATCAGCGCCAGGAAAATCAGCATCAGGCTCAGATAGCTTTGTGAAATGATCTGAACCGTTTCTCTATGACGAACCACGTGCCAACAGATGGCAAAGACCAAAGCAAATAGCAGACTTAAACCGGCTTGCCAGAGTTTCTGCTCAGGCTGGTTAAAATGGATCAGGTATAAAAAGAGATAGGCAATAATCGGGGCAGCGAAAATGAGGGCCAGATCAAGTACCGGTTTTAAGCGAAAACGGGACAGATCCTGCTTGGCCAGCAACTGGCTAAAGCGAAAACCCAGCCAGATAAAGACTGTGCTATGGGCCAGAATCAGAGCGGTCATACGATAGCGTTCATGGGTGGTGCCATGTATCAGGCTATAGAGTCCACCGACCATGACGGTGACCAAAAAAGCAATCTGGTTCAGAATTTTCCAGGGCCTGAAACTGCTCAGCAACAATACCCCGATATTGATCAGCAGATAATAGCTGATAAACTCCACCGCAGAAGCATCTCGAATTGGCAGGGTAAACGGCGCCAGATACGCTATAAATAAGGCCATCACTGCCAGTTCAATACTGTCCTGTTTCAGACTTAAGTAAAGGGTCAGCGCCAGAATAATCATAAAAACCAGAGCGGCCAGCACCAAGCCAGGAATCACCAGACTGTAATAGGCAAAAAATAAGGTCAGGAACAAAGCACCCAGCCCCAAGCCTTCCAGTGCCAGAGCAAAACTCCGGTTTTTCACCATTAAAGCATAGCCCAGTCCGGTCACCATGAGGGCAGCCAACGCCACCAGTGCTAATTTCACCGCCAGGCTGAGTTGCCAGTGCTCTGTCGCAAAACGCAATAATAAAATAATGCCAATCACCAGAATGGTAATTGCAGCTTTTAAGACCGGATTACCACGAAAAATCCAGTGCTGGATTTGTTCAATAAGCTGTGGCTGTTCCGAAACAGATGACTCCCTTACCGGTTCTGCCATATCTTCTGGCATGCTGTTTGGATGAGCCTGCTTTGCAGATGGATGGCGCGCTTGTAGCTGAAGGACACTCCGTTCCAGACGTTGCAGCCAGCGCAAGAGAAAGAAAATCCAGGCAGTTACCCCGATGCCCATTAGCCAGTTGAGTTCGCTTACCCCACCCACAATCGCAATAATAGAAGAGATATACAGTGGAACTTTAGAGTTGGCCGGAACAATACGCTGCGCCGGACTGGCCATATCACGTACTGATGTTTCCACCGCACTGATATATTGCATCACGCTGATCAAAAAGCCCAAGCCAGATAAATAAGTAACGATCTGCAAGTCCAGATACCAGGCACTGACCCCAATAATAAAAAGGCTAATCAGCCAGATCATACGCAACTCATTTTGCCCTGCTGTCATTCTTATCATTCTCTCTCTCCTGAACTTTTCCATCATACAACAGCTGGCACTGCTTATTTCATCTTCACCCGATATTCGCTAAGCTGTGGAACGGGACTTGCCTCAGCGAGTGCAGTAAAAATCACGTACAATAAAGCAGTTTTTTGAATAAGGAATTGATTACATGCCACCATTTGTCTTGGTCGATGGCTCTTACTTTTTATTTCGTGCCTTTCACGCAGTACCACCATTAACCACGTCAACCGGTCTGCACACCAATGCAATTCGTGGTGCGATTTCTGCCATTCAAAAACTGATGCGCCGTACCCAGCCGACTTATATGGCTGTGATCTTCGATACACCAGAACCGACCTTCCGCCATGAACTGTCACCGATTTATAAGGGTGACCGTCCCAGCATGCCGGAAGAATTATCTCAGCAGATCCCGTATTTACATGCCCTGATCCGTGCCTTGGGCATTCCCTTACATATGCTGCCGGGTGCTGAGGCAGATGACATCATTGGCACCCTGGCCAAACGTGCCGAAGCGCTGGGCCATCAGGTACTGATTTCTACCGGTGATAAAGATATGGCCCAGCTGGTCACCGACAAAGTGACCCTGGAAGACAGCTTTAAAGAAAAACCAATGGATGTCGATGGGGTTTTTGAAAAGTTTGGCGTGTGGCCCAACCAGATCATTGACTATCTGACCCTGATGGGTGATGCCTCGGATGGTATTAAAGGTGTACCGGGAGTGGGTGCCAAAACTGCTGCCAAACTGCTGACTGAATATGGCTGCATCGGTAGCATTCTGGAAAATGTCGACAAGATCAAAGGGAAAGTCGGCCAGAATATTAAAGACAATGTCGAGGGCATCACTCTGGATCATCAACTGGCCAGTATTATTTGCGATCTGGATTTGAGTTTTGGCTATGAGGACCTGAAGCTGCAAGAACCGAATGTTGAAGCTTTACGCAATCTGTATACCGAGCTGGAATTCCGTAATCAGTTACAGTCGCTGGATCATCCTCATAACCCGAATAACCGCAATTATAAACAGGCGGCCCAATCTATGACTGCCAAAGCCGCCTCTGAGCCTGAAGAGGTGGATGACCAGCAAGCAACGCTCAGTAGTGAGAATGACCAGCTCGGTAAGGCGACCTATCATACAGTTTTAAATCAGGACGACTGGGACCAGCTATTGGAGCGTCTCAGCACAGAAAAACGCTTTGCTTTTGATACCGAAACCACCAGTCTGGATTATCGCGTGGCGCGAATTGTCGGTTTCTCAGTGGCTTTTGATGCAGAAAATGCCTATTACATCCCGCTGGCACATGATTATGAAGGTGTACCTGAACAGCTCAATCGTGAAGATATTCTGGCGCAGCTCAAACCGATTCTGGAAGATGAGGCGATTCAGAAAATTGGCCATCATCTGAAATACGATGCACATATACTGGAGAATCACGGTATTCATTTAGCAGGCTGGTATTTTGATACCATGCTCGCCTCTTATGTCCTTAACTCGGTTGCAACCCGGCATGGCATGGATGATGTCGCACGTCTTTATTTAAGCCATTTAACCACCACCTATGAACAGGTGGCCGGTAAAGGTGCCAAACAGAAAACCTTTAACCAGATTGAGATTGAGACTGCAACGCACTATGCCGCAGAAGATGCGCATGTAACGTATCGACTTTATGAAGTTTTAAGTGCAAAACTGCAAGCCTATCCGGAACTGGTCAATCTTCTGCACAATATTGAAATGCCGGTAGCACGCGTCCTGACCAGCATGGAAGAAAACGGGATTCAGCTTGACCTCGGCTTTCTGGATCAGTTGAGCTGCGATTTTTCTAAAACCATGCAAGCCTTAGAAAACCAGATCACAGAAATGGCCGGTGAAGCGTTTAATGTCAGTTCTCCGAAACAGGTCGGTGAAGTTTTATTTGAAAAACTGGGTTTAAAAGGCGGTAAAAAGACCGCGACCGGACAATACAGCACCAGTGAAAGCGTTTTAGAAAAACTGGAACATCCGATTGCCGAACTGATTCTGGAGTATCGCGGTCTGTCCAAACTAAAAAGCACTTATACCGATGGCCTGTTAAAGCAGGTCAATAATAGCTCACATCGCGTCCATACCAGTTATCATCAGGCACTCACTGCGACTGGTCGTTTATCTTCAACCGATCCGAACCTGCAAAACATTCCGATTCGTACCGAAATCGGCCGTCAAATCCGTAAAGCCTTTATTGCACCCGAAGGTCGCGTCCTGCTGGCAGCCGACTATTCACAAATCGAGTTACGCCTGATGGCACATCTGTCTCAGGATGATGCGCTGGTCGATGCCTTTATTCATGGACAGGACGTACACCGCCGTACTGCTGCCGAAGTTCTGGGTATTCCACTCGAAGAGGTCAGCAGTGACCAGCGTCGTCAGGCCAAGGCTGTTAACTTCGGCCTGTTATATGGCATGTCTGAATTTGGCCTGACGCGCCAGCTCGGCTTTACCCGTCAGGAATCACAGGAATATATCAAACAGTATTTCCGCCGTTACCCGGGAATTTATGAATATATGCAGCGCACCCGTCAGGTTGCTCTGGAACAAGGCTTTGTTGAAACCATTCTTGGACGCCGTCTATATACTCCGGACATTGATGCGCGTAACATGATGGTACGCAAGGCCGCAGAACGTGCTGCTATTAATGCGCCTTTACAGGGCTCGGCAGCCGATATTATTAAAATAGCCATGGTCGAAGTCGACAAAATGCTGCCTAAAGATCAGGCTAAAATGCTGCTACAAGTGCATGACGAACTGGTATTTGAGGTCGATGAAGCCATTGCTGATGAGCTGGCCCCCAAACTGGCTAAGGTCATGCAATCGGTGATTGAAATCTCTGTGCCGCTCGTAGTCGAAGTTGGTAAGGGCAAGAATTGGGATGAAGCACATTAAGCCATCATTTTTCTCCTGATGAAAGCGGAGAAGCATTACAAGCAAGAAGCGGCTATTGATAGCCGCTTCTTGCTTTACTTTATACTGTCTTTAATGAAACAGTACCTGCAATTTTCAGGTGCTGTTTCAAGTTGACTAGAGTCTATGCTGTCCTTCTCGGAAAGTTATCAGAGAAGGACTAATAAGCTCAACGATGAAAATCGTGTAAGTTTCTCAGGTTGAAATAAGACAGTTCAAAGTCCGATTACATTTCTACCATTTCTACACCATCAATACGCGCGACCGTCATCAAGTCCTTATCTCCACGGCCCGAGACCGTCGCAATAATGATCTGATCCTTATCCATCGCTGGAGCAAGTTTGGTCACATAAGCCATTGCATGCGAGCTTTCCAGCGCAGGAATAATACCTTCAATTTTGGTCAAATCACGGAAACCCTGTAAAGCTTCCTGATCATTAATCGGCATATAATTGACACGGTGCATATCTTTCAGGAAGCTATGCTCAGGCCCCACGCCCGGATAATCCAGCCCCGCAGAAATTGAATGGGTTTCAATAATCTGACCTTGATCATCAGACATTAAATAAGTCCGGTTACCATGCAATACTCCGACATGACCTGCATTTAAAGGTGCAGAATGCTTGCCGGATTCAATGCCATAGCCTGCTGCTTCAACACCATACATTTTCACATCTTGATCGTTCAAGAACGGATAGAATAGGCCCATCGCATTTGAACCACCACCCACACAGGCCACCAGTGCATCCGGTAAACGGCCAGCCTGTTCCTGAATCTGACGGCGTGCTTCACGACCGATAATCGACTGGAAATCACGAACCAGCTGCGGATACGGATGTGGGCCTGCCACCGTACCAATCACATAATAAGTTGAATCCACATTGGTCACCCAGTCACGCATGGCTTCATTCATGGCATCTTTCAGGGTTTTAGAGCCGCTTTCCACCGGTACTACAGTCGCACCGAGCAGACGCATCCGATAGACGTTCATCGCCTGACGTTTCACGTCTTCTGCACCCATAAAAACCACACATTCAAGGCCCAAACGTGCAGCAATTGTTGCGGTTGCCACCCCATGCTGGCCCGCACCTGTTTCGGCAATAATTCGTTTTTTACCAGACAGTTTTGCCAGCAGCGCCTGACCAATTGTGTTATTAACTTTATGCGAACCTGTATGGTTTAAGTCTTCACGTTTCAAGTAAATTTGCGCACCACCCAACTCTTTCGACCATCGTTCAGCATGATAAAGCGGACTTGGACGACCTACGTAGTAAGCGAGGTCACGGTCGAATTCTGCCAAAAACTGTTCGTCATTTTTCATACGGAAATACAGCTTCTCCAGGTCTTCCAGAGCTGCCATAAGAGTTTCTGACACAAAACGCCCGCCATGAATACCGAAATGCCCGCGTTCATCCGGGAATTGGGTATAGTCAATCACATTATTTTGCTGATCCACGTAGGACTCCTTGCATAAAGCGTTCGATGAGTTGTTGGTCTTTAATACCTTTTGCGGACTCGACACCGCCGCTCACGTCCACCGCATACGCATGTGTGGTGAGAATTGCCTGTTCGATATTGTCAGGATTTAACCCCCCTGCCAAGATCAAAGGAATATTGAGTTGGGGAAATGTGTTCCAGTCAAAGCTGTGCCCGGTGCCACCTTTTAGTTCAGGATGCCATGCGTCTAACAGCACGGCACTAGCCCCTGCCTTCTGGTAGCGTTGAATTTCTGCAACGATATTCAGCTCCGGTTTGACCTGAATGGCCTTGTACCAACGCCGACTTACAGCCTGTGCCATACTTTGGCACTGTTCAGGTGTTTCGTCACCATGAAATTGTAAAATGTCCAGCGGCACGGTTTTTAAAAGAAGCTGAATTTCTTCAAGCGTACTGTTCACAAATAGCCCAACCACCTGTACATAGGCGGGTACGGCCTGGATGAGAGCTTCTGCCTGTATCACTGTCACACTGCGCGGACTCGGCGGATAGAACACAAATCCGATTGCATCGGCACCGGCCCGAACAACGGCGTGTACATCTTCAACACGGGTAATTCCGCAAATTTTGGCACGGGTTCGCATCGTTTTTTGGCTCTACATCTACCCATGTCATAGCCGATCTATGAGATTGGGGCGAATCATTGTAATGCAAATTTTTAAACTTGCGTAAAGTTCATACGGATTATTCTCAATTCAGATTGTTTAAATCTGTGTCCAACTTTATACTGCGCACAACTTGCAACAAGTCAAAGCCTTTCGCTTTAGGGAAGCTGGTGTAAATCCAGCACTGCCCCCGCAACGGTAAAAAATGAAAAGCTTATCTTTATAAATCCTGTTGATTTACGCCACTGCATATTCGATGTGGGAAGGTGGATAAGTAAGTAGCGAAATACTGCATTTAAGTCCGGATACCTGCTTGTTGTGTTCTTTAACTCAATCATTCACGGGGAGTGAATGTATGGAGCACATATCATGTCTATTCAATTTCAACCTACTGCCTTGGTAGGTGCAATCGCGCTTGCGTTGGGTTTTACTTCATCTGTGTATGCTACCGAGCAAAAATTTGCACAAGCATCTTTGGATACCATTGTGGTGACGGCAACCCGTTCGGAAGAAAAAATTGAAAATGTACCGGCGCGGATTAATATCATTGATCCTGAAATCATAGAGCAATCACCTATCGCACAATTGGCCGATTTACTCCGCTCCGAAGCAGCAATCAATGTCGTACAGCTTGGCGGTTATGGTCAGCAAACCTCAATCTTCATGCGCGGTACAGATTCAGACCACACTCTGGTCATGCGTGATGGCGTCCGCCTCAATAACGAAGCCAATGGTCTTGCCTCTTTAAACTTTCTAGATACTACCGACATTAAGCAAATTGAAGTACTCAAAGGCCCTGCTTCTGTCCTGTATGGCACGAATGCCATTGGGGGCGTGGTTCAGATTATTTCTCAAACTCCGACAAAACCTGCTGCATTTATAACAACTGAAGCCGGTGAACATCATACCTATAAAAGCCTGATCGGGGCAGATTTTGCACAAGATGATTTCTTTGCACAGCTGCGTGGCCAACGCCTTGAAAGTGATGGAACTCACATTACTGATCATGCCGATGCGACTCCATCTAATTATGATCAAAAAGGTTTTTCTGCCAAAGCAGGAGTGGCCAAAGACCACTATGGTTTCAGCGTGGACTATAATGAAAATGAAGGGACTTCGGTTTATCAAGCTTTTGACTGGAACAGCGCGGGTTACGTCGACAAGGCTCAAGCCTTCAAAAACAACATTACGACTTTAAAAGCATATACCCAACTTAAGCCGACCTTAAGGGCCGATGCACGTATTTCGCGTTTTGAAGACTATCTGGAACAGCTAAACAGTTTTGAAATAACGGAATATACGTCTAACGAATATGAACTCATGCTTAAACAGCAGCTAGGTTCGCGTCAAAACATTACACTTGGCACCACCCATAAAACCCTGGAAACCAAAACCAATAAAGCTGTATCCTCTTTCGATCAGGCTTTGGACACCACAGGTTATTATATTCAGCATCAATATCAATCTGATCGTTTAAGCACCCAAGCTGGCTATCGTATCGAAGATCATGAAAAATATGGTTCCCATAATGTGGCTCAGGCCGGCGCACGTTATCACCTGACTCCGGCTTTCAGTCTCTATAGCAATATAGGGACAGCCTTTAAGGCACCTACTGTTAATGACCTCTATTACGGCTCTTCAGCAAATCCCGATCTAAAGCCTGAAGAAAGCACCTCTTATGAGCTAGGTTTTGACCATCAAATCAATACAGCATGGAACTGGGGAGCTTCTGTCTATCATACCGATATTGATCAACTGATTGACTATGCCTCTACTGCACCGTGGGGCCTCGACAACATTGCAGAAGCTCGTATGCAAGGTGCTGAAGCCTTCCTCAACTGGAAGCAGAATGATTACTTTGCAAAAACCAGCTATCACTATGTAAAGGCAAGTAACGAGATAAGCGATACCGATTTACTTCGTCGTCCACGCCAGACTCTAACTATATCGGCTGGTATTCAAAATGAATTATACGGCCTTAGTGCAGCTCTAATTGCCAAGTCTAAAGCCAAAGACTGGGATACTGCTCAGCATACACCGGGCTATGCCACAGTCGACTTGCATGGTTACTGGAATATCAACCCTAACCTCAAGCTCTTTAGCAACATCCAAAATATTGGTGATGTGGAATATAAGGCAGCTTATGATGGCAGTCTGGATGGGGTATATTACATCAACGGTGGCCGACTCGCCTCTGCTGGTGTTACTTTCAAATATTAAGTTCACAACAGTTTAAATAAATACTTTTGAGAATCATGTCATGCCTATGGCATGATTCTTTTTATTTACCGCATTTAATTATTTTAGGATCTATCATGGGCCACCGTTTAAGTAAAATCTATACCCGCACCGGCGATTCAGGCACCACAGGACTGGGCGATGGCTCACGTGTGGCTAAAGATGATTTACGCATCACTGCACTGGGTGATGTGGATGAGCTGAATGCAATTATTGGGGTATTACGCGCACAAATTTCCGTAAGTTCAATCGAAGATAAAGCCACTTGGGATAAATCCCTGAGTCTGATCCAGCACTGGCTGTTCGATCTGGGAGGTGAAGTCTGCATTCCCAACTTTAATCTGGTACAACCCGTTGCCATTGAATTTCTAGAAAATGATATTGACCGCATGAATGAAGCCTTACCGATGCTGAAAGACTTTATTTTGCCTGCGGGTAGTTTGGTCTGCAGTTTTGCCCATCAGGCTCGTGCAGTATGTCGCCGTGCAGAACGCAGCGTAATGTCGGTTCACTCCCGTGACCAGAATATTCAAGCGGCTTCGCTACAGTTACTGAATCGTCTCTCTGACTGGCTGTTTGTGGCCTCACGTACCTGGCAGCGTGCTGAAGGCGGTTTAGAGGTTCTGTGGCAGAAAAACATCAATGACAGCATCGAAAAGTAAAATTATATTTCAGTTTAGCATCTAAAAATACGCGTCAGATGTAGCTTGAATTTACACAGCATCTGACGACAATAGGGCTTATCATTTTTTGTCATATCGCACACCTATAATGAATTCACCTTCTCAATTTATGAGCAGTCTATGCGCATAATTGGTCATCGTGGTGCGCGTGGCGAAGCACCGGAAAACACGCTTGGCGGTTTTCAGTACATTCAGGATATTGGAATTAGCGCGGTCGAGTTTGATGTACGCCAACTAAAGGACAATGCACTGATCATCATGCATGATGATGACTTTGTGCGCACCACCGGTTTACAAAAACCGCTCTATGAATGTAGCCGTCAGGATCTGTCCTTATATAACCAGGCCGTTAGCTGGTCGGAATGGCATAAGGTTGAAGCCACGCCTCTGCTGGATCAGACCTTAACGATCATTCAGAATTTTGATCATATTGAAGTCGAAGTCAAAAGTGTGGCCTCTGAAGCGGACGCTGAAAAAATCACCACTGAACTCGAACAGCAATTGCAAGGCTTTGAACAGTCTGTCGTCATCACCAGTTTTGACCTCAAAATTCATCAAGCCCTGCAACAACAAAAATCCCGTTTAAAACGCGGCCTTTTAGTCGAAACGGATGTGAAATATCTGGCGATTGATCAGGCACTGCAACTGGGCTGCTGCCAGATTGGCTGGATGGATGAATTAGCCAGCAAAGACATCATTCGGACCACTCAGGCTGCAGCACTTAGCATTAGCGTGTGGACAGTCAATGATGTGACCCGTGCCAAAGAGTTACGCGACTGGGGCATTCAAGGCCTGATTACTGATTATCCCAAATTAATGATGCAGCAACTTTAAAGTGTAATATTACGCTGCTTTTTGATTCAGGTTTATCCATCTTATTTTTTAGAATAAAAATTTCCAAAAATCGGGTTATATTTTCTTTTTCCCCTGTTTTATATCTGTGAATTCAGGATCAAAAGCCAATATTCACTTAAAGTGTTTTAACCCCATAGACAGATTAATAATATTCATAAAGATTAAATATTTAATAGAAAACAACATGCTTTCTTGATGAGAAAAATAACCTCCAAGACCCTCATTATCCTGTTACCGGCCAGTACAATACAATTGTACAATAATGCTAGTGATGGTGCAGGGGGCGTGCTAAGATGAACCAGTTTGCTGCTGTTAAATCAGGCAGTAGTCTCTGCTTTTTGTTATACCTTCCCAGGTTCCAGGAGTGCTGTTGGAGATGAATGCTCCCCTACCTCAAGCCCCAATTAATTGGGTCGCAGTCTTTGCTTTGGTGGTTTTGCCCATTGTCGCTGTGATCGCAATTCCCTTATATGCGTATCACCATGATTTCAGCCTTGCCGCTTGGATCAGCATGTTTGTTCTACTGGGCGTGAGTAGCCTGGGTATTACAGCGGGATACCATCGCCTTTGGGCACATCGTGCTTATGAGGCCACCTTGCCTTTAAAAATCATTCTGATGATTATGGGAACCTTTGCCGTACAGAACAGTATTTTGTACTGGGGTTCTGGTCATCGTACCCATCACCGCCATGTGGATGATGTGGAAAAAGATCCCTATTCTATTAACAACGGTTTCTGGTATGCACACCTAGGCTGGATGCTTCGCGATTATCCTGCCGCGGAACCGAATTATAAAAATGCACCTGATTTGCTGAATGATAAAGTGGTGATGTTCCAGCACAAATATTATGTCCCTCTGGTAATTGCAGTCCATGCTGCCATCCTACTGCCAATTGGCTGGGCTGTGGGGGATGTCTGGGGCGTATTGCTACTGGGTGGTCTGGTGCGGCTGATTCTAAGCCATCACGTAACGTTCTTTATCAACTCGTTGTGCCACATGTGGGGTTCACGCCCATATACCGATGAAAATACGGCGCGTGACAACTTCTGGCTGGCAATTGCGACCTGGGGTGAAGGTTATCATAACTATCATCACATTTTCCAGTACGATTACCGTAATGGCGTGAAATGGTGGCAGTATGATCCAACCAAATGGCTGATCTGGAGCTGTTCAAAACTGGGACTGGCAAAAAATCTGCGCCGTATTCCGAGTTTTAATATCAAAAAAGCAGAACTGGCGATGCGGTTCAAATATGCCGAGCAGGATCTGGCAGTATATGGTCATAACGTGACTGAAGACATGGCCAATGTCAAAAGCAAAATTGCTCTGGAATATGAAGCATTTACCCACACCTTAAATGACTGGGCCAAATTAAAAGAACAGGAAATCCAGATCAAAAGGGCTGCTATGGCAGAGAAAATTCACCAGATGGATGACAAGCTGAAAGTTGAATTCCAGCTGGTGGAACAGCGTCTTTCCCACCATCGTGAGACCCTGAATCTGTTGGTGCGTAATTTAAAGAAAGCGCCGGTGTCACAGTAATTTTATTAACTGTCCTGTTTAGGCGATACAATTCGATGAAGGAGTTTAGAAATAAGCTCCTTCGTTTTTTTTAAGGATCATTCTCCGATTTTAAACCTGGAATTTTAAATTAAGCTGAGTATGGCAAATATGGCATGCGCATTACAGATTTGCGCTTAGAGCTGGAAAATTGTAAGTTTTAAATATTGCGGGGGCTAAAGTAATTCTCGACAAACTTTTAAAAACGATCCTAGCATCATAACTTTTCAAACAAAAGTTTTACCAACTCTACACTGAGCAGCATTTCCCACTTCCCTGCTTTCAAAGAAGCTTTTTTGATTCAACTTTCTCTTACGCATACTTGCTTTTTACAACAGTTTTAAACAGGGTTCTTTGTTATATTGATCTTAATTATTTCATTATCCTGTGCCTTATGCATTTTAATTCCCGTTATCCTCAGCTCCCTGCCCGCCTCTATCACCAGCAAATGCCTTTGCCACTTAAAGGAGCAAAAGCAGGACACTTTAATGCTGCACTCGCAGAACAGTTGCAATGGTCTGAAGAGGATAAAGCACAATGGGTCGAGATTTGTAGTGGTCAAAAAACTTTTGCCGAATTTGAACCCTTGGCCATGGTCTATGCCGGACACCAGTTCGGCCAGTGGGCCGGACAGTTAGGCGATGGACGAGGTTTGCTGATCGCACAGATTTTAGATCAGCAGGGCCAGACCATTGACCTGCATTTAAAGGGAGCAGGAACCACTCCTTATTCACGTATGGGAGATGGCCGCGCTGTACTGCGTTCAGTGATTCGGGAATATCTGGCAGGACATGCTTTAAATTGTTTAGGGGTTGCATCGAGTAATGCCGTCGGTTTTACCTCTTCGGCTCAAGGCGTGCAGCGGGAAAAACTGGAGCCTGGTGCCATGTTACTGCGGACTTCAGATTGCCATATCCGTTTCGGGCATTTCGAATGGATCAATCAATATCAGCCTGAGTTACTGCCTGAATTTACCCAGAAATGTATCGAATGGCATTATCCTGAATGTCTGCAAGCTGAACAGCCGATTCTGGCTTTTGCCACCCAGGTTATCCAGCGTACGGCTCTGATGATTGCCCAATGGCAACTGCTTGGATTCGCACATGGAGTAATGAACACCGATAACATGAATATTACCGGTTCCACCCTGGACTTTGGTCCGTATGGATTTATGGAGCGTTTCCGCCCTAACTGGATTAACAACCATTCAGATTATCAGGGGCGTTATACCTATCAGCAACAGCCAAGCATTGGCCACTGGAATCTGTGGATGTGGCTGAATAATCTGGTTGCGCTGTGTCCTGAAAACTATGACAAAGAACAATGGAAACAGGACCTGGCCGAATGTCTGGAACATTATGAGCCGACCTTCCTTGAGTATTATCGGAATGGCTTAAACCAGAAAATGGGCCTGCCTCGTTTTCATAAAGACAGCTTTGACTGTGCCATGGCATTTTTACGAATTTTGCAAAGTGAGCAACTGGATTACACCCAAAGCTTCATTCGCCTGCAAAATAGGGAATATGATGCAATCAAGGATGATTGTCTGGATCGCCGTCAATTTGAAAGCTTTTTAAGTCTATATAACACGATCCGTGAACATCAAAACCTTGCAGAATTGGATGGTGCAATGGCGCTGGCCAATCCGCATTATATTCTGCGTAACCATATGGCACAGAAAGCCATTGAACTGGCGGAGCGGGATGACTTTTCCGAAGTCGATCGGCTATTTAAACTCTTAAGCCAGCCTTATTTAAAACAGCCAGACCTAGAACAAGCAGAAGATTTAGCCCCCTTACCAAGTGATGTACCAGAAGTCATGGTCAGCTGTTCATCTTAATTTCTTCACAACCCGACTCAAAGCTGTGGATAATTCAAGCATTCTCCACAGCTTTCTTTTGACTTATTTCTAGCGAATGGCTGACGTACCCTTGCCTAAAAACCACTGTGTCTTTAAGTAGAAAATGAGATTGGAACAATAGAAACTATTCTATTAACCGGTGAATGGTATTGAGCAACGGCTTATGTAATGGTTCCATAGAGTATGGAAAAACCATTTTAAAGGAACTTACAGATGAGCAAAGCGTCGCATGCCAGCGCCATGGAGCAAAAAAGACCGAAAGGACATACTCAAACTCAATTGATACTTATTGTGTAGCATTAAATGCTTCGTCATAGAATACCTCCCCTTGTGGAAAATACCCAATAAAACTGATCGCCTGAAAATATTCGGCTGGCACATCTGCCAACCTCAAATCTTTAATCGCTTTAAATCCAAAATGTGCATAATACGCTGGATCACCCAATAGCACACATCCCTGAGCATTGCGGTTTTTTAATTGCTTCAAAGCCGCATTTATCAATGCTGAGCCAATACCGAAGCCTTGACGAGATGGTACAACTGAAATTGGGCCTAAGCCATACCAGCCCTGATCTCCTGAGGATAATCGTACAGGCGAAATCGCCACATGTCCCACAATTTGACAATCATCTGTGGCGACCAATGAAACAGTGAGCTTATTTCTTTTACGCAGTGTATTCACAATAAAATGTTCAGTGTGGCTTGAATACTCTACATGTTCAAAGGCCGCCTGAGTCAGCTCTGCAATCTTTTGAATATCTTCAGCCTGTTCTAGTCGGATTATGAGGGTCATCAATGCATCTCAACTTTTTTCTGCTCATCATAAAAAAGCGAATACCCCCAGTCTATTCGCTTTTCTTTAACAGGCTTGAAGATTAGTCCTCAGGATATTCAAAACGGTAACCCACCCCGTACACCGCCTGAATCCACTCATGACGGTTACCGGTTTCCGCAGCATCCGAAATTTTACGGCGCAGGTTTTTAATATGGCTGTCAATCACCCGGTCTGCGACATCAAAACTGTCCGGATTAATATGATCCAGCAACTGTGCGCGTGAATAGACCTGACCGACATGTTCCAGGAACAGTTCCAGTAAACGGAACTCGGTTGGGGTCAGATTCAAGGCTTTTTGCTGGTACCAGATACGCTGCTGTGATTTATCCATACGGAACAGGTCATTACTTTCCGGCTCCACCTTACGGTCCAGACGGCGAAGTACAGCCTGTACACGCGCCACGAGTTCTTTCGGGCTAAATGGCTTACAGATATAGTCATCTGCGCCCATATTCAGGCCCAGTACCCGGTCAATTTCTTCAGTCCGCGCGGTCACCATAATAATAGGCAGATCCGATTGCTCACGCACCTTACGACAAATCGTCAGGCCATCCATACGCGGCACCATCAGATCCAGAATCATCAGGTTGGGTTTACGCTGGATAAAACTGTTATATGCTTCCTGTCCATCATGAAACATACTGACCTCAAAACCAGCAGCTTCCAGATAGTCTCGCACCAGCTGTGCAAGTTCGATTTCATCTTCAACCAGCATGATATGTTTCATGAATTTATTTCCTTTAAGATTTCATTTGTTTAGGAAAGCTGAGCTTGCAGCGCAAACCACCCAGCGGTGAATGTGCAAAGCTAAGGCTGCCGCCCATTGCTTGAGTAATTTTACATGATAGCGCCAGACCGAGCCCTGTTCCGCCAGTGGCCCGGGTACGCGAATCATCAACCCGATAGAAACGCTCTCCAATCCGGGCCAGTTGCTCATCTGTCAGACCAAATGGACTGTCATCAATATATAAAGTCCACGAGCTGTCATCCTGCTCCGTATGGATATGCACCTGCCCACCGGCTTCAGTATAGCGAATACTGTTACTGAGCAGATTGCCCACAATCTGTTTAAAGCGATCCAAATCCAGTTCCAGTTCTGCCCCCTCGCCTTCGACAGTCACACTCAGCTTGGCCTGTTCAAATTTTGGCTGGAAGCTCATCAGTTCCTGCTGTACCACTTCCCAAGGATTGACCGTGGCACAATAAAATTGCAACTGCTGTGAATCAGCCTGTGCCAGAGCAGCCAGATCTTGAGTCAGCTTTTTCAGGCTCGTCACCTGACCTAGCATCGAGGCAAAATGTTCCGGTGTTGGTTTACGGATTCCATCCTGCATGGCTTCAATCTGAGCCTGCAAGACCGCAAGCGGTGTTTTCAGCTCATGCGAGGTATCTGCCACCCATTGACGGCGCGATGTTTCATGCTGATCCAGAATCACTGCTAACTGGTTCAATTCACTGGATAAATCACCGAGTTCATCATTACGTTTTACTTTGACCTGATGCTGATAATTACCTCGGGTCAGTTCACGGGTACCATTAAGTAAACGCTGGATCGGTTTTTTAAAATAAGTCGCCAACAACAACGCTGCAATCAGACTGGCAAGAATACTTAAACCATAAACTAAAAATAGGTAACGCTTCTGATTACTAAAGAAATTAATACTTAAAGCATCATCCTGATCTAAAACCGGCTTTAAGCCCAAATAACCCACAATCTGCTTATTTACCATAATCGGACGATAGGAAATCTGCTCATCTGAAGCTTCTCCCACCACAAAACGGCGCTTTGCATCATAAAGAGACAGACGCGAACTGAGCCCCAGACGGTCCGGCATTTGAATGAACTGTTTCTTGCCTGCTGGCCGCCCTGCCGATTGCTCCCCCTTATTTTTATGATCGGTTCGGAACGCGCCTTGATTCGAGCTGAGTGGAAATCTCAAACCTTCAAAGGGCTGAAATTGAGAAGGCATATTTGAGGCCAGTATGCGCAACTCTTCCTGATTGACGGGTCGCGGTGCCAAGCTGGGCTCGACCATACTGGACGGCGTAACACTGGCCAGAGTCTGTTCCTGAAAATAACGCTGCTGCAAGGCAATATCATATTGGCGGCGTAACCACCAGCGTGATAAGCGGTCATAATCATCTGGCGCTGCTTCCCCTTCAATTTGCAAAATCTGCGCCTGAATGGCATTGCCCCAGTCCTGATAAACCATATAAACATCTGCAAGGTTTTCAATCACATGATCCAGTTTCTGCATTTCCACATCCGCCACATAGCGGGTGAAGTTGCGTTGCATATTCAGATGCAATACGCCCAGACTCACCGTCGTGATGAGCAGCGTCGTCAACAGCACAGTTAAAAACAGGCGTAAGGCAATCGGAATACGACGAATTTTCAAAGCAAGAATCTCGATTTTTCTTCTGTATTCATCATTGTAACGAACACGGGATTAAAAAACCCTCCATTGTTTCTTCATCTTTATTATTTAATCTTTAAACATTCTAAAAATCAGCTTCTAATAAATGGGGTAGCGAGATGAAAGCAATGACAAAAGTAGGTTTAATCGGTGCCAGCATTGTGTCTATGGGCTTACTCAGCGCCTGTCAATCGACCAGCCAGGTGCCAGACAGCAAAGAACATCCACACATGATGAAACATCATGAGCAGCATGCAGCTAAAAAAGCCCATCAGCTTTCTCCTGAGCAGCGTGAACACTACCGGGCCATGCGCACCGAACGGATGCAGCTGGGCAAACAGATGCAGCAGGCTTGTGAGGGTAAGACCATCGGTAGCACGGTACAAGTGAAAGCCGGCGATAAAACTATTGAAGGCCAGTGTAATATCTTTTTTAAGGCTGACCGCAAAGAGATGAAACAACGTGGTGAATTCCGTGGTATGCGCGGTGAACACCGCCCGATGCAGGGGAATTTCCGTGGCGGTATGAACGGCGCTGACGTATTAACCGATACAAAACGTGCCGAACTGGTCAAACAGTATGATCAATATCTGGCAGAACGCCAGGCTTTACAGACTGCTTTTGCTCGGGCCTGTCAGGGCCAAGCCCCAGGCAAGGCGGTACAGGTTAAAATCGCTGACCAAACCATTAATGGTCAGTGCATGGTGCGCTTTCAACCTAAAGCACCTGTAGCAACAGCTGCATCTCAATAAAAACATGATTCACTAATCAGGCACCTCCGGGTGCTTTTTTATTGGCTGGCATTGTTATGCGTTGACCTTTCCTGCCTCATAAAAACTTACAAAAAGTCTTTACCCTCAATACTTTTGATCATTGATATATACTAATCTTTGACTTTACAGTCACCAAGAAATTCCCTTGAAATGCTTGTACCGCGAGGGAAGATGTTGCAGGATTAGACTCATGCCGATACGTGTCAATGAAGATACGTTGTATTTAATTTAGGATTATAACGCTGGTTAAACCAGTATTGAGGAAACCGATATGCCACAATACAAAGCGCCTTTACGTGATATGCAGTTCGTATTGCATGAACTATTAAATGCTGAAGAACACTATGCAAAACTTCCAGCATTCCAGGACAACGTAAGCCGTGAGTTGGTTGATCAGTATTTAGAAGCTGCGGCTGACTTCTGTGAAAATGAATTATCGCCTTTAAACCAGGTGGGTGACCGCGAAGGCTGTAGCTGGAACGACGGTGTAGTAACGACCCCGACCGGTTTTAAAGAAGCGTATCAAAAATATATCGAGTTAGGCTTCCCTTCTCTTTCTGCCGAAGAACAATATGGCGGCCAAGGCTTGCCAAACTCCCTGGGTATCAGTATTTCTGAAATGGTCGGTACAGCGAACTGGGCATGGGGCATGTACCCTGGCCTGTCTCACGGTGCGGTCCGTACTCTGGAACACCATGGTTCAGACGAACAAAAGAATACCTATCTGCCTAAACTGGTTTCAGGTGAGTGGACAGGAACCATGTGTCTGACCGAATCTCATGCAGGTTCTGATTTAGGTATTATCCGTACCAAAGCTGAACCTCAAGCAGATGGTAGCTATGCAATTTCTGGCGAGAAAATCTTTATCTCTGCTGGTGAGCATGACATGGCTGAGAACATCATCCATATCGTACTGGCTCGTCTTCCTGGCGCACCTAAAGGCACCAAAGGTATCTCGCTGTTTATCGTACCGAAATTCAGTCTCAATGCGGATGGCAGCATAGGCGATCGTAATGGCGTACGTTGTGGTTCCATCGAACATAAAATGGGTATTCATGGCAATGCAACCTGTGTGATCAACTTTGATAATGCCAAAGGCTTCCTGATTGGTCCTGAAAACCGCGGTCTGAACTGCATGTTCACTTTCATGAATACAGCGCGTATCGGTACAGCCATACAAGGCGTTTCGGCTTCTGAAGGTTCTTTCCAAGGCGCACTTGCGTATGCAAAAGACCGTCTAGCGATGCGCTCACTTTCTGGCCCTAAAGCACCTGAAAAAGAGGCAGATCCAATTATCGTACATCCGGCTGTACGTAACATGCTGTTCACGCAAAAGGCATTTGCTGAAGGTGGTCGTGCGCTGGTTTACCTGCTGGCTCAATATGCTGATGTGGTTGAACACGGCACTGAAGAAGCTGACCGTAAGTTTGCCGACAACATCTTGTCACTTCTGACGCCAATTGCGAAAGCGTTCCTGACTGAAACCGGTTCAGAAGCAGCAAAACATGGCGTACAGGTCTTCGGTGGTCACGGCTTTATTTCTGAGCATGGCATGGAGCAGATCGTACGTGATACACGTATTGCCTGCCTGTACGAAGGTACAACTGAAATTCAGGCACTTGACCTGTTAGGCCGTAAAGTTTTGGGTACTCAAGGTGCAATGTTGAAAGACTTCACCAAGATCATCCACAAATTTACCGAAGCCAACAAAGACAACAGTGCACTGACCGAGTTTATTGAACCGCTTGCGGCATTAAACAAAGAATGGGGTGACTTAACGATGCAAATCGGTATGCGCGCCATGCAAAACCCTGAAGAAGTGGGTGCAGCAGCAGTCGATTACCTGTACTTCTCGGGTTATGTAACGCTGGCTTACCTATGGGCACGTATGGCACTGGTTGCGCAGGAAACTCTGGCTGCTGGTACGACAGAAGTTGATTTCTACAATGCCAAAATCACGACTGCCCGCTTCTACTTCAAGAAGATTCTGCCACGCGTTCGTTCACATGTAGATGTGATCGCAACTGGTGTAGAGCCACTGATGGCTTTAGATGCAGAACACTTTGCATTTTAAAGTAATATCTAGCCGATATTAAAAAAGCTGTACTCATGAGTACAGAAATAGCGAAAGGACGGTCATAGCTTTGGCGGTCCTTTTTCTTTATAAAGGATCAACATTTAAATAATTGTTCTCTAAAAACTTGTGCTTTCAAGCTTTAGAAACAACCTACCGAATTGAAAAATAAACAGGTGACACTATGCCAATTTATAACGCGCCGCTTGCTGATATGAAGTTCATCTTAAATGATGTGTTTAATGCAGAACAATTCTGGCAAGCCAATGAAAATCTTGCCCATGTCGATGCAGCAACCGCTGAAGCCATTCTGGAAGAAATGGCAAAGTTTGCGCAAAACGTGATGTTGCCACTGAACCGTAGCGGGGATGAAGAAGGCGCGAAATATGAAAATGGCAATGTGACCACCCCTGCCGGCTTTAAAGAGGCTTTTAAACAGTATGCAGAAGGTGGCTGGATTGGCTTAGGGGCTGATGCTGAATGGGGCGGTCAGGAAATGCCGAAAATGCTGACCGTACTTTCTGATGAAATGCTGTTTGCGACCAACCCGTCTTTCATGCTGTATCCGCTGCTTTCTGTCGGTGCAGGTATGGCCTTAAACAGCTACGGCTCTCAAGCCCAGAAAGAAACCTATCTGCCTAAGATTTATTCAGGCGAATGGTCAGGCACCATGTGCCTAACTGAACCGCATGCAGGTACAGATTTGGGAATTATTAAAACCAAAGCTGAACGCAATGAAGATGGCAGTTATAACATTACTGGGACCAAAATTTTCATTACTGGCGGTGACCATGACCTGGCGGAAAACATTATCCACCTCGTATTGGCAAAAACACCGGATGCACCTGCAGGTTCACGCGGTATTTCTCTGTTCATCGTGCCAAAATTCCTGGTCAATAAAGATGGTACCTTAGCTGAACGCAATCCGGTCGGTCCAGGTTCAATCGAACACAAGATGGGGATTAAAGCGTCTGCGACCTGCGTGATGAACTTTGACGGTGCCAAAGGCTATCTGGTCGGCAAAGAAAATGAAGGCCTGGCTGCCATGTTCGTCATGATGAACTATGAACGTCTGTCCATGGGCATTCAGGGTCTGGGCGCTTCTGAATTTGCTTATCAAAATGCGGCCCAATATGCCACAGACCGCCTGCAAGGCCGCAGCGCATCTGGTGCACAATCTCCAAGCAAACCGGCTGACAGTATTCTGGTACATGGTGATGTACGCCGTATGCTGCTGAATGCACGTGCCAACAATGAAGCTTCACGTGCATTCGCGGTATATGTAGGTCAACAGCTGGACATTACCAAGTTCTCGACCGATCCGGAAGCTGTGAAAAAGGCCAATGACCGTGTTGCGCTATTAACACCAATCGCAAAAGCATATCTGACGGATACTGCTTTCCAGGCCACGCTCGATGCACAGATGGTCTTCGGTGGTCATGGCTATATTCGAGAATGGGGCATGGAACAATGTATCCGTGACCTGCGTATTGCGCAAATTTATGAGGGCACCAATGGCGTTCAGTCTCAAGATTTAATTGGCCGTAAAACCATTAAGTGTAACGGTGAATTCATTGCAGAGTATATTCAGGAAATCCGTGACTTTACCAATGGTTTAGATGCGGATCTTAATTTTATTAAAGATGCCACACTGGATGCAGCGACTGAAGTTGAATCTGTGACCCACTATGTTTTAGCAGCTGCGCGTGAAAATACCGAATTTTCTAACTCCGCTGCTGTGGATTACCTGCACGCTGTTGGCTTGCTGAGCTTCGCTTATATGTTTGCCCGTATTGCCAATGCCGCCAAAGATAAACAGGGCGAGTTCTACCAGAATAAACTTGCACTGGCACATTATTTTGCACAACGCATTCTGCCGGAACTGGCATTACGCATTACCAAAGTAAAAACCGGTGCCGATATCATCATGAATTTCTCTGAAGATTATTTCACAACCCAAGCTTAAAAGAGCACTTAAAAAACGCCTGCATCTGCAGGCGTTTTTTTATGATTAAACTTTCTGAATTAAAATGGTATCTGGCTGCTGCTGAGTTTTACGATTAAGATGTTTGCTCACAATTTTAATTTCCCCATCCGATTCCAGGGACTCACACAATTCCAGCACCTTCTGCATCTCATCCGCTTTGATGCCTGTGCCCAGAATGAGTTTTTTACCTGCTGCAAGTTGACTAATTTTTGTTTGAATTTTATCTAGCACTTTTTTCTCCTATTTATTCAAGATACCGCTCCTACACTATAGCAATTTAGTTTAAAAAAAGCGCAAAAGTTCAAATAATTTTTTATTCAGTTCCTCTATTTTGTGCATGCTCTGTGTTTGCTATTTTCTGCCTCACCTTTACTTTCTATACGCCAATCGAAGGAAAGATGAAATTACCCAGTCACGCGAATCAACGCCCGCCTCCCAGCTAGTTGGCTCCTCGGCTGAGGCGAGCTTTGATTTTATTGATGCAAGATCAAATTTAAAAAAGAATTTTTATATCCGATTTAACTCTGAGCTTTTAATTTGTCCCTCTAGTTTCCTCTTCAATCAAAAGAGATTTCAGCTTAGCGATTGGGTACCAGCACATAGCGCCCATTTTCATAAATCCAGTAAGTTCCCGCAGGAGGTGCCGGCAGTCCCAAACGCTGCCAATCCGTGATCAGGGTATAATTGGAGCTTTCAATTCGGGCCACATTCGGGTCGCCATTGACCCAGCGATAACTATTATTATTCTGATAGATGGTGGTCGGTGCCTGATAACGGATGTTCAGGCCACTTTGGTTGTGGACTGGCGGATAGCCCCAGTGCGGCGGACGTTGCGGATTGTGCGCATTCGGTGGCACAGGTCTATGTGAATGGTGCGGATAATCTGGACGTGACGAAGGATGGTAGGGCTTGTTATATCGATCACTGCTGCCATAACCGGTCCAGGCATTTCCGGCAATAGACAGGCCAGACATAGCAGAACACAGACCTGCCAATACAGCGCTAAATAAAACTTTTTGCATGTACATTCCCCCCGACACCCTCTTGTTTACACTTTAAACAAAAGATCGGGAGAAAATATGAATATTCCGGATTTTTCTACAGTTTTTTGTAAGGCTTCGCGCCTGGCCTCGATTCAACCTGGAGCTTTTCTCAGTGGGGTGTCTGGGTTATGCTAGAATCCATTTTTTAATGGTTTCGAGTTAAATACTGTGTCTGACTTAAGTTTCGATCGTTTGTATGAATATTTTTGTAAAGTCCCGAGTGTTCAAAAAGAACTGATTGAGAGTTATGGCACGGATGGCCAACAGGCCTGGTGGTTTAAATTCCAGATCAATGTCGATCATCCTTTGGCATGGCAAACAGTCCAGGAACTGGGGCATGTCCTGAACTATATTTCCAAAAACGAGCGCTTGCCGACCCAGTTTCTTCCGGTTTCCCCGCCCCCTTATATGAATGGTGTGGCTAAAGATTTTTTGTCATGGGTGATCCAGTGTAATCATGCTGACTTTCCACCCGATGTGGTGTGTGACTGGCTTGAAGCACGTTTGCCCAATCCGGTAGAGAATGAAGAGCAATGGAAGATTAAAACTGATATTAAAGAACTCGATATGATGTCAGATAAAGATTTGGATCAGCTGATTCCGCCAAATCCAGAAAACTAATCTCTTCCTCCTAGCCTTCCCCCTTTCAGGAGAGGGCTAGGAGAAAGCATCAAAATGTCGACCAGCCACTCCACTCCATAAAGCGATACAGCCAGTATTTCAACCCTGAATCATCTGCATATTGCGAATAATCCACACTCTCCTGACGGCCATCCAGATTGAACCAGGCTGTATTAAAGTATTGCAGGGCCTCTTGGAAAACTGCTGCGTCTTTTTGTCCCAGCACACGTATATTGGTTTCCAGATTATAGTTTTTCAGATTACGCGCGGTGAAATTGGCAGAACCCAAAATCATTTCAGCCTGCTGGATATTGGATTTGATTAAAATCTTGCTATGACATTGCTCACCTTGTGTATTGCACCAGCGTACATTGATTCCTGCCTTATGCAGTTCCGAAGCCACCTGACGGTTGGGAATGCCATTTTTTTCACGGCCAAAAGCATCTTTGTTGGGATCCAGCAATACACGCAATTTGACCCCGCGCTCATGAGCAGCGATCAAACTCTTAATGATCTTGCGCTCAGACAGATAGAACATTGCCAGGTCAAGCTGATCATCGGCTTTAGCAGTCTGAATCTGGTTTAAAACGGCATCATAAATCGCCTTTTCAGTCAGCACCTGCACCTGTGGCTGGGTCTTATCAGCTTCAAATTCTCCTGCTATAACCGCAGGCATGCTGGCTTTTGACATCATGCCAACCGTTTGCTCGGTAGCCAGAATATCCAGCGCAGGCCGCCCCCAAACCAGCAAGCCGATATTGGAATGTTTTGAACTGCCATCATGCGGATTCATCGAAGTGACTAAAGCTTTCCAGCCCTGATCTGTATCTACCACCAGGGTTTTACGATGATTGGCCTTAAAATTAAACAGGTCAAAATAACTGCGCAGGGTAATTTTTTCTGTTCCAAACGGATTCGGCAACCAGCCTTTGTCCGGATTATTGCCGACCCCCTGGCAACATAAGTACCAGAAGCCTGACCAGCTTGGATTTGAAGCCCTTAACGGAGTCAGATCCGTTTCAATGACATCGACTCCCTGCTGGCGCAGCTGACGGTAGTGGTCAGCCGACACGCCGCCATAGACCGTATTAATCGGATCGGTAATAAACCTGATTTCGACTTCAGGATGTAATAGCCGCTTATTCACCAGGGCCTGAGTCAGCTCGGTACTGAGCGCCTGATGCTGCTCTTTGGACATGCCAGTTTGCTGATTAAAAAGAAACATATCCAGTACGATCAGAGATTTGGCTTCTTCAATCATCTTCAGCATTTCATTGAAAATCTGCTGATCCAGATGCTGCTTGCCCTGGGCATCCAGATAGGTCTGATCCGCCAGAAACTTCACTTCAGCATGGCGCAGCTTGCCCGTATAGTTAAGCCCTGCTGGCAAGGGTTTATAGCTTTGATAAATCGCTGATGCCAGATAGCCGACGGCTATAATACCCAGAATAAGTACCGCATAACGGCGATTTGACCAGTTGAGTTTATTGTGAATTCGCTGAAAGATACGCATAAGAAAGAACCTAACCTAATCTGCTCAGGCTAGGTTTAATCGGATGATTTTTCAAGTGGATTTCAGTGACAGCTCTTTGATTTGAACTCTCATTTTATCAATACTGCTAGAAATCGTACTGAACGCCGACGCTAAAGTTACGTCCAACCTGAGGAAGATTGGACAGAAATGAACTATGGGAATAGACGTGATCATCCAGCAGATTATTGGCTTTAAAATACACGCGATAGGCATTCTGATTGGCAAGTGTATGGTGATAACTTAACCCCAGATTAAGCATATTGTAGCCCGGTGTTTCATCTTCATCGCTCGCCACCTTATTCTGATCAAACACATGATAATATTCAGCCAGACCTGACCAGCCATCAGCAAAATCGGCTTCCACTTGGGTGCCTAGCCGACCTGCTGGTACACGTGGCGCATCTTCAGCTTCAATCTTGCCACGTACATAGTCACCAAATACGCTCAGCTTATAGCGTTCATTGATCTGATAACCCGCTTGTGCTTCTGTTCCATAAAATCTGGCTTTAGCCTGAGTATACTGAATTCCTTTTAAATTCCCCTGCTGTGCCACTGTTGCTCCATAAATATAATCATCAAACCAGTTATGATAAATATGCACCTGATAGTCCAGCTGATCCCCTTGATAATACAGGCCAAGCTCCAGATTATTTGAGCTTTCTTTTTCCAGATCAGGCTGACCGACTTCATAGCTATTGGTCGCAAAATGCAATCCGTCTGCATACAGCTCCTGAGCCAGCGGCAAACGCTGTTGATGTGAACCCACTAAAGAGAGCTTATAGTGGGGTTTAAATTCCCAGTGGGCAGCTGCCGAAGCAGACAGCCCGGTGCCCGAATAATCTTTCTGCTCAGAATCAACTTTGATTTTTTGATGATCTATACGCGCCCCCAGTTCCAGCTGTACATCGCCGAGCTGTTTATGCTCAAGTGCAAATACGCTCCATTTTTGGGTGCGGGTATCTGCCATCAGTACATTATGATTATGATCTGCCTGGTCATTATGGCCATGTGACTCGGGTGCCGATAAATCAATATCTTGCCTTGAGAACTGGCCTCCAATCACCCCTTCCCAACCTGCCACAGGTACATGCAGTAATTCTAAACGGCTGTCATACCCCCGGCTTTTAAAATTGCTGATGACTGCATTTTCTTCCAGCTCATCATGTTCATAATCGGTAAAACTGGCATGCGCACGTAATTTTTCAAATCCGGCAAACGGCTGTTCCAGTTCAGTTCGCAGATCATAACGCTCAGAGTTCAAGTCGACCCATGGTCCGGCGGCATGATCATGATCATTCTGTTTAGAAGCTGGGCAATGAAAATGATCGCCATGAATTTCACAGCCATGATATTCATGACTATGTCCCGGTAAACCATATTGATCCTGACGGTTGCTATAAGACATCCCGACAAAACCACGGTCATGAACCCATGAGCCACCAACATTGACCGTTTGTCCTTCAGCAAAAGTATTGCCAACCCGACGTTCTTTTTCTAATTCGCCCGCATGCTCATGGAAATAATCCGGAGCAATATAGTCATGGGCTTGATGTTGAGATCCTTCTACACGTAACGCAAACTTTTCCCCCACTGCCGCAGTGACTCCGACACTGGCCAGCTTTTCATCACTGCCCGAGTTATAACGCAAGCCCGCGGTGCCCTCCAGACCATTTTCAGGCAGCTGGGTGGGAATTTTCTGATCCCTGACATTGACCAGACCACCGACCGTACCGGCGCTATATAATAGTGTAGATGGGCCACGTATCAGCTCAACCTGCTTGGCCAGAATCGGATCAACTGTCACAGCATGGTCAGGCGACAAGGT
>NZ_SMTB01000265.1:0-469 GCF_006864105.1 Acinetobacter sp. RF14B
CCCGGCGTCGTCCGTCAACATGGCAGATGATCAAAATATCTCAGCGCAGATCCGCGGCAAAATAAAGAATTATGCTGCGGCGGGTAAAGTTCAGCAGGGCCGGCTGGTGGTCAACGGTGCCAGTATGCCGCAGAGAATTGAATCCGATGGTTCATTTGCACGCCCTTATATTTTCACTGAAGGCAGCAACAGCGTGCAGGTCATCAGCCCGGATGGGCAAAGCCGGCAAA
Organism: Acinetobacter sp. RF14B; assembly: GCF_006864105.1. Taxonomy (NCBI): domain Bacteria; kingdom Pseudomonadati; phylum Pseudomonadota; class Gammaproteobacteria; order Moraxellales; family Moraxellaceae; genus Acinetobacter; species Acinetobacter sp. RF14B. Next base: position 231 of record NZ_SMTB01000265.1, read on the forward strand.
AAATGCAGTTTTACTCAACGCCGGGTACAGGAACGATTCGTGCACGTTTACGGCTGGTTCTCTCGTGGGATACGGACAATACCGATCTCGATCTCCATGTTGTCACGCCCGATGGCGAACACGCCTGGTACGGTAACACCGTGCTGAAAAACAGTGGTGCACTGGATATGGATGTCACGACGGGGTACGGACCCGAGATTTTCGCCATGCCAGCACCAGTTCACGGGCGCTATCAGGTG
>NZ_SMTB01000266.1:0-467 GCF_006864105.1 Acinetobacter sp. RF14B
CAATTCGATATTTATATTTTGTGCATCGCTGGCGGCAGCCATATTCATTGAGCAGACGTGGAAACCACGATGACGCACCACGCGTAAAACACGTTCTAAGGTTTCCGGATTGAAGCGAGCCGATACATTGACCTGATGTTGCATCATGATAATTTCTCCAACATTTCTGAATTACTGGCGCCAGGCGGCACCAGCGGCCAGACGTTCTCAAGTTCGTCGATTGAGACATTAAGCAGGTAGGGCCCATCACTGGTCAGCATGGTTGCGAGTGCCGCTTCAACCTGGTCTTTACGGGTGATGTGTTGGCCAGGGATGCCGAAGGCGCTGGCTAACATGAGGAAATCGGGGTTATCAGTAAGGGTGGTTTCGCTGTATCGTTCCTGAAAAAACAGTTGCTGCCATTGTCGAACCATCCCTAACCGTTGGTTATCGAGTAAGACGATTTTCAACGGTAACTGCTTGCGTTT
>NZ_SMTB01000267.1:0-462 GCF_006864105.1 Acinetobacter sp. RF14B
GCTTCCTTATTTCAATGTTTAGTAATATAAATAACTTTCATTCATCTTACTATAGTTTTTAAATTTATAAATCCTATTTATTCAGCTGTAAAACAACTTAAAAAATAAATTTTTAACTAAGCTAGCTTAATTAAAAATTAGAATAATTAGTTATTTAGCTAATTAATAATTAGGATCATATTTTTATTATATAAAACAAATGCTTGTAACTTTAAAAGTGGAAGGTTTGTCACTATAAAGTGGAAGGTTTGTCACTATAAAGTGGAAGGTCTGTCACCGTAAAGTGGAAGGTCTGTCACTATAAAGTGGAAGGTTTGTCACTATAAAGTGGAAGGTCTGTCACTAGGGTGGAAGGTTTGTCACTACTATTTTTAGAACTGCTATTTTTATTTAAAAATAATATAAAAAACAAATATTTAAGCTGTTAATAAAGTCTCATAACTAAGCTTTAAAGGTGGAAAG
>NZ_SMTB01000268.1:0-458 GCF_006864105.1 Acinetobacter sp. RF14B
CTGCAGGCTATTCTTGAAAGCTCAATGGTGCTTTTCGCTAATTCTGTGCATCTGTCCTTTATCTGCCTCACAAAGTCAAATCATTAAAGATTATACATGTACCTTATAATAGGGCTCTCATATCCAGCATACTTGTACTCATGCTGGATATGGGAAATCGTTTATTTATGCACTCAGTTGTTCATCGCGCTTAAACACCAGTTCTTTCTTGAGTGAACTGTCTGCATCGAAGTAGTAACCATCGACATTAAAAGCTTTTAGCCCTTCAATCCGATCAATTTTATTTTCAATTATAAAACGTGCCATAAGACCGCGTGCTTTTTTAGCATAAAAACTAATCACTTTATATTTGCCATTTTTCTGATCTAGAAATACCGGCTTGATAATATCTGCCTGAATTTTGCGCTCACTAACCGATTTATAATATTCATCAGACGCGATATTGACCAGAATTTCAG
>NZ_SMTB01000269.1:0-458 GCF_006864105.1 Acinetobacter sp. RF14B
TGATGCATCACAGGAAAGCCGGAAACACGAAGCTGGGGGAGTTCGGCGATTACGGTAACGACTGGCAGACGCTGGAGCTGGTGTTCACCGCCGGCAGTGCCACGGTTACTCCGAAACTGAATGGAGTGGCTGGCCCGGCATTCCAGGTTATAAAAGACAGTCTGACACTGGGACTGAATGCGCTGACGCTGACGGATGTTACAAAAAATGCAGCGTATGGCGTTGAGATAGAAAGTCTGATGCTGGAGATAAATGCACCGGCAGCATAATAAAAAAAGCCAGCGCCCACTCTGAAGGACGCTGGCTAAAACGGGTAGATGTACTTCACATGATACTTATATTTGGCAGTACATTTTCTGACAGACAGTGACGGATGTTGTCAAGATATTGTGTCATTTATAACCTGAATCAGGGGTTGGTCGGAATGTTATCTGGCATTTTTAGCAGAGCCTGAATGC
>NZ_SMTB01000270.1:0-457 GCF_006864105.1 Acinetobacter sp. RF14B
CCTGATCTTCGAGGATTTGAAGATTCAGATCTAAAAATACAGCAAGCACATAAGTCTATTATAGAATTGAGATCTTATATAAATCATAAATTAGATGAACTCAAAGCGGAAGAACAAAAGCAAAAGACAAAAGAGAACCTTAAAGAAATCCAAAAAGAAATTAGAAAGTCACTTGTTGATAGAGAGGGGCTACAACAGCAACTTCATGGCCTATTACCATCAGTCGGCACTCAACAAGGGGGATATGATTTTGAAAAATGGTTTTATGAAGCCTTGGATTACTCAGATATTCAATGTAGGAGACCGTATAAAGTAGATGGCCGACAAATAGATGGTTCATTAACGATAGATGGGACTACTTACTTAGTTGAATTAAAGTTTACGAAAAACCAAACAGGATCTGGGGATATTGATAGTTTTAAAGCTAAAATTGATAAAATGGCTGACAACACAATGG
>NZ_SMTB01000271.1:0-454 GCF_006864105.1 Acinetobacter sp. RF14B
TTGGTCGCGTCAATCAGGCTGGCTGCGGTTAACCATGGATCTTCACAAGAACGGCCGGTTGGAATCAGGACACCTTCATAACCTAAGTTATCTACCGCAACGGCAATCTGCTTCATGTAGGCATGATCTACAACACGTGCGCCCTTGCTGGTGCCTAAGTAACGACTGTCGCCATGAGTGGGGATAAACCAAAAAATTTTCATGTGATATTCCTTAAATTAAATCATCTTGTTTGCTAATTAATGTGTGGCTGCTGGCGACCAGATCTGTTGCTGGACGCTGATGGTTTTGGGAATCAGTTGAACCTGCTGGAAGAGATTGGCAATATTCTGTTGGGCTTTGATCACTTCCGTCGTTAAAGGCTGAACCGGCGAAGGTTTAAGACGACGCTCAAATGCAAGCTTCGCCACTTCTGGTTTCAGACCGGTACTTTTCTGATAAATATCTAGGGCTA
>NZ_SMTB01000272.1:0-454 GCF_006864105.1 Acinetobacter sp. RF14B
TTTGAATCATAAATAATAAAGTGAGAACGATAATTGAGAGGGGAACTATCCAGGTATCCAGCTGCGGGGCGACGATTTCCAGACCTTCAATGGCTGACATCACCGAAATAGCGGGTGTTATGACGACTTCACCATAGAAAAAGCTGCCGCCGATTAGCCCCATAATCACCAGCATTGATGTGGTTCGCGCCGACGTATTACGCCCGGCAAGCGACATCAACGTCAGGATCCCCCCCTCACCGGTGTTATCTGCCCGCAGCACGAAGGTGAGATATTTAATGGAAACCACAAAGATTAGCAGCCAGAAGATCAACGATAAAAAGCCAAACACGGCATCGCGTTCAACGCCACAACCAAACTGGCCGGACAAACATTCACGAAGTGTATATAACGGGCTGGTACCAATATCGCCGTAGACAACTCCAATCGCCGCGAGGGTAATCGCGGGCAATGA
>NZ_SMTB01000027.1:0-30113 GCF_006864105.1 Acinetobacter sp. RF14B
GCCCAGGACGCTGCCTGTCCCGCGGCCTGCTGATCCAAAATCGTGATCGAACATCCCTGTTCCAGCAGTTCCAGAGCGGACATTAATCCGGTAATACCCGCACCGATAATGGCGATATGCATTGCGCCAGGGTCCTTCTGTTTATTTCATCTCTTTCAGTTTAACAGCTGCTTCTTCAGCAAAATAAGTCCAGATGCCATCTGCACCGGCACGACGACAGCACATCAAAGATTCCAGAATCACGCTGTCAGATAACCAGCCATTCTGGATTGCAGCGGCCAACATGGCATATTCGCCACTGACCTGATAGATAAAGGTCGGCAGACCAAAGGTGTCTTTGACTTCACGAACGATATCCAGATACGGCATGCCAGGTTTGACAATCACCATGTCTGCACCTTCCTGAATATCCAGAGCAATTTCATGCAGGGCTTCGGCGCGGTTGCCAACATCCATCTGGTAATTGCATTTATTGCCGCCTTTCAGGTTGCTGGCAGAACCGACTGCATCACGGAACGGGCCATAGAAGCTCGAAGCATATTTGGCTGAATAGGCCATAATAGCAGTATAAATATGACCTTGTTGTTCGAGAGCCTGACGGATAGCACCAATACGACCATCCATCATGTCGCTCGGTGCTACGATGTCGGCACCTGCTTCTGCATGACTCAGGGCCTGTTTAATCAGGGCCTCGACTGTTTCATCATTTAATACATAGCCAGTTTCATCAATGATGCCATCTTGACCATGGGTAGTATAAGGGTCCAGCGCGCCGTCGGTAATCAATACCAGTTCCGGCAATTCTTTTTTTAACAGACGTACGGTGGTTTGTACCAGCCCATCTTCACGCCAGGCTGCTTCTGCAAGCAGGCTTTTATCTTCTTGCGGCGTTACCGGGAACAGCGCCAGTTTATTCACACCCAGTTCCAGCAAGCGTTCCGCTTTTTTTAGCAACAAGTCAGCAGACAGGCGCTGCACATTGGGCATACTTGGAATGTCTTGCGTCTGGTCTTGCCCTGGCAGTACAAAAACTGGATAAATCAGGTGGTCAGCACTGAGATGCGTTTCACGTACCATAGAACGTAAATGCTCATTTTTACGAATACGACGCATGCGAGTTGCAGGAAATGCGGGACGATTGAACGTATAGGTCATAAAAATCTCAGCAATCAGTATTAAACTAGGCTGCTATTGTAGCCCTATCTGAAATTTTTGGGCATAAATTAGCGGTTTTATTGTGGTGGCTTCGGACAGACTTATGACTAAGACAGAGAAAAATTGGACAGGTAGTATACATTTAGGAGCAAAGGTGGATATTGATGTGGTTTTAAATCAGTTGGTACATGCTTTTAATGCCTCTCCTTTTTTTAAGCATAATGGTATGACCATGCGGATCGTCGATGGTCAGATTGAAGCTTATATTGAGATGCAGGACTTTATGATTGGTAATGTGGCCTTCCAGATTCTGCATGGTGGTCTGGCAGCCACGGTACTCGATAGTATTGGCGGGATTGTGGCCATGGGAGAGCTATATAAAAAGGCAGGGCCGGAGACCATTGCCGAGACCATTAAAAAAGTATCACGTCTGGCAACAGTGGATATGCGGGTAGACTATCTGGCACCGGGGCGCGGGAAATATTTTATTGCCCGTGCAGAAACCTTAAGATTGGGGCGTAAGGGTTGTACCATGCGTATGACTATGGTCAATAACGAAGACAAGCCGATTGCTACAGCTATTGCCTCTTATGCATATTAATCCATTTGGCAGCTCAAGATTGGCTATGAGCTGAGTATATAAGCACCTTTCTAAGCAGAGGTGCTTATAGATTTAAATTTTCAGCTTACATTGTTCTATCGGGGATTGTTATCAAGATGTACCATCATTCATGGCCGTAAAAAATAACAAGCCAGTAAAACTCATTTTGAACTCTCCCTGGGTGTTGCTCTCAGCGCAATATAAAGTAGTAAGTAAGAAAATATTCAATAGAAAACCGGTAGTAGACAGCGGTTTTTATCAGGCTTATAAATCTGACTTTGCCCGCTTTAAGGCATTTTGCCATTTGGCTAAATGTGCTGCACGTTTGTCATCCTGCATTTTGGGTTCAAAGGCCCGGTCGAGTTGCCATGACTGTGCAATTTCATCAAAGCTTGCAAATACGCCAGATTTTAAGCCCGCCATTGCTGCAGCACCCCAAGCGGTAGACTCCAGCATTTTCGGACGTAATACCGGTACATTTAGCAGGTCTGCCTGAAACTGCATCAGCATGTCATTACCACTGGCACCGCCATCAACGCGTAACTCTTTTAAGGGATGGCTAATATCCGATTGCATTGCGGTCAATACATCTGAAACTTGAAAGGCAATTGACTCTAACGCGGCACGGGCAATATGGGCTTTATGGGTGCCACGTGACATGCCACAGAGCAGGGCGCGGGCTTCGCTATCCCAGTGCGGTGCACCGAGTCCGGTAAAGGCAGGCACTAGAACTACTCCATCTGTATCATCGACTGTACTGGCGAGCTTTTCGACATCACTGCTTTTTTGGATAATACCAAGACCATCACGCAGCCACTGTACTACTGCGCCAGCCATAAATACACTGCCTTCTAGTGCATAGGTCGTTTTGTCCTGTGCTTGCCAGGCGAGGGTAGAAAGGAGCTTATTTTGACTGAACTGAATATCATGGCCGGTATTGAAGAGCATAAAACAGCCAGTACCGTAGGTGTTTTTGGCAGTACCAGGCTCAAAACATGACTGTCCAAACAGGGCTGATTGCTGGTCACCTAAAATTCCGGTGATGGGGATAGTCGCACCGAGTAAACCGGCTGCAGTATCTGCAATATAGCAATCGGAACTCACAATTCTTGGCAGGATAGAGGTCGGAATATTAAATTGTTCTAATAACTCTTCGTCCCAGCTCTGATTGCGCAAGTTCATCAGCATGGTCCGGGATGCATTACTGGCTTCAATAATATGCTCGGCACCTTGGGTCAGGTTCCAGATTAACCAGCTATCAATGGTGCCAAAAGCCACATGCCCCTGCTCAGCTAGGGCGCGCAATCCATCAATATTTGCCAGTAGCCAAACCAGTTTGCCAGCACTAAAATAAGGATCTATACGTAATCCGGTTTTTTGTTGTACCTGATCCATAAGGCCTTGCTGGATCAGCTGATTACACCAATCGGTTGCCCGGCGATCCTGCCAGATAATGGCGGGTGCCAAGGGTTTACCATTACGGCGGTCCCATACCACTGTGGTTTCACGCTGATTGGTCAGTCCAATGGCTTTAATATCTTTGGCCAGAATGCGCGCTGTAGCCAGTGCCTGCTGGACGACTGCAATTTGGGAGCTCCAGATTTCCTGTGCATCCTGTTCGACCCAGCCTGAATATGGCGTCTGGATATGGGTCTCGCGTTGAGCCGTTGCCTGAACCTGTCCATGTTCATTAAAAATGATCGCACGACTTGAAGTCGTTCCCTGATCAAGGGCCAATAAATAGCTCATGAATGTTTCTTTTATAGGACTTGAAAAACAAAATATTAGCGCAATTATTAAATTAAGGCACATCAAAGTGTAATTGTTTGAAAAATGGCATCGCAATTCTTCACAGTTATGCTATGATGAAGCCTACTTTGGGGGTGTTTCTGGCTTCGACGCTGGTGATGAAACTCATAGATGCATGTCGAGAGCGCATTTTCTCTCGTAAATCAAATTTGCATTTTAATAGTCGCAAACGACGAATCATACGCTCTAGCTGCCTAAGGGCAGCTTGTCCGCATCTCTGAATACTTGTGGTTAGAGATCCCGACTGAAGCGCAAGCACACAAGTCCGTATAAAACCAAGCCTCGGGGTTTTGTACTAAATTAAGAGGATCGCGATTTGTACCCTGTTCGTCGGGTCACAAAGAGTTAAAACAATAGACGATATCTAAGCATGTAGTATTCTCGAGCGTAGTGCTGGCGGACGCGGGTTCAACTCCCGCCACCTCCACCAAATACCCAACAAAACATGGCAAAATATGCCAAGTTTTAAAACGAAAAGGCTTGATTCTAAAGGGATTAAGCCTTTTTTCTTGCCTAAACATAACCAAATATAACTAGCCACAGTGTACATGCACCGTGTACACTGCCTTGTACATTGTAAGATTTATTGAATCCGCTGGTGTACAAGCCATGAAAAGAACAGAAATAAAACGCAGACCGTTATCAGATACCGTACTGGCTAACCTAGAACCTGAATCAAAAGAATATCGGGAGCTGGACGGCGAAGGCTTATATTTCCGTGTAAAGCCTGATGGTAAAAAAGCATGGCTATTCAGATATAAAAAATCAGATGGTAAATGGTCGTGGCTGGGTATCGGTACTTATCCTGAATTATCAGGCAAAGGCGCAAGAAAAAAAGCTTCTGAGATAATCAAGGATATATCACACGGCGACAATCCCATCATTACCAAGCAGGAACGTAAACGCCGGGAGCTGGAGCAAAATAATGCCACCTTTGAAGTATTAGCTCGTGAATGGCTGGACACTAAGAAGGAATCATGGGTAAAGGAGACCATGACCAGAAACAAGGGAGCATTAGAAAAACATATATTTCCAGTTTTTGGCAAACGTTTGTACACCACCATAAAGCCGATTGAATGGATGAACCATTTAAAAGGCATCCAGCAGGAACAGGGGATATACGAGCAGGTAAACCGAGTTCGGGCTATGTGTCGTGATATATACGATTTTGCAAAGGTGACAGGCCGTATTGATTACAACCCATTAGAGGGCCTGCAAAAGTTCCTGCAACAAGGCGTAAAACAAAATATGTCACATGTCAGTGAGCTGGAGTTACCTGCGTTATTAAGAGCAATCAATACTTACCCAACTATGGACGATCGGATGGGCCCACAGCTTTTAGCTATGCTGTTCTGCCGACCTACCGAGCTAAGGAAGCCAAATGGCAGGAGTTCGACTTAGAACAAGGCTTATGGAATATCCCAGCCGAGCGTATGAAGAAAAGCCGGGAGCATATTGTACCGTTATCTGTACAGGCAATTGCCATATTAAGAGAATTGCAGACCTACCAAACCAATTCTGAATATTTATTTCCGAGCAGATCAGATAAGAGCAAGCCAAAGTCAGACACCGTTTTTATTATGGCCTTGCGCCGTATGGGGTATGAAGGCAGACAGACTCCACATGTATTTAGGCATATTGCCAGCACATTGTTAAACAATCGTGGTTTTGATGAACGTCATATTGAAGCAGCACTGGCCCATGTGAAGGACGGCGTAGCAGGGGTGTATAACAAGGCCCAGTACCTACAGGACAGGGCTAATATGATGCAATGGTACGCGAACCATTTAGAAGAAATCGCAGATCAGAGCATCATCCAGTTTAAAAAGGCTAAATGAGAATATATGTCGCGCTACTAGCCAATAAATGCACAAATAAAGGTAAATATAGATTATATTCAGTTTGCTAAGTCTAGCCTGACGGGGCGAAAGTCGGACACCCAATCCGATTCGCTTAGCATCATTTTGGGGATGCTGTGGGAGGCAAAGATGGCTTATATCAAGTTTAAAACAGATATGCCTGAATGGTTTATTCTAGAAAAATATATTGAAAATCAATTAAATGCTACAGAAATTTTGCCTAACCTTATCTATCGTAAAATTCTACATGGATTTTTAACAAATAGATTGAAAGTCCAAGTTGTAAATCATGAACATGCCCACTACCAAGATTTTATTTTTGAACTGAAAGGAAATTTGAAATTATCTAATAAGAAGTTTTTTGGAAATTCTGAAACTATAAGACAGGAAATAATCTGTTTTATGTTTACTAATCTTCAAAAGAATCCTTTAAAACCATTTGATATTCAATTAGTTGATAAAAACCCTCTTATAGAGCCGATTGATTTATGTTTTAGTATTTTCATGAATGGATTTACTCAACATACAGAAACAAAACCTATCAAAGAATTAACGGCCATTGAGGTGGCTAGGAATTATTTTGCACTACCCCAAATTCATAGAAATTTTATCAAGTCAGAAATTCTTGCTTTTGGTTTTACACGTAATGATGATAACGAGCAAGAGCTACTTTTTGCTCATGAAGATAGAGAGGGTTTAACACGTGAAATTGTAGATGATTGTAGAGGCTCATTATTTTCATTGAACGTAAAAAACATGAAAAATAATAATCTAACTGATAATCCATTAGTTGAAGTCAACTTAAATTTTACAAATGCGTTTCTATTAAGGCAGTTTGAGCAGTGGTTAAACAGAAAGAGGATGCAAGTATCAAATAACAACATTTCTTATGAGGAAGATTTATTAGATGCTGACCCTAATACATTAGTTAATAAAATTAATGAGTATAGAATCTTTGCTTATCTAGATTTGTGTTTTTGGCAGGCGATAGAAAAGCATAAAATTAAAAAATCTGTTTTTGCTATATCACTCTTTCCAAACGGTGAAAAAGGTGAAAGTGTTTTTAAAAATTTAGATGAAAATTTTTTACCACCATTACTGATTTATTCTCAATCCAAAGAAATGCGCAGATTAGTGAGTTTATATAATTTAGAAAAAATTGATTTGTGAAAATTTCTATTTTTTTATATTTAGCTTTTTTCCTTTTTAGATATACGTAGAAAATCATACTTGCCCATATTCTTTCATGTATGGGCTTTTTTATGACTATCAAACCAATCCGCGTTCAATTCAAAACTGCTTGTGAACTACTGGACATAAGCCGTGAATCATTGCGTCATATCGTGTGTACTGATGCAGCATTTCCGCGACCAATCAAAACAGGGGATACCAAACAGGCTCCAGTCTATTTTGATTATGCCGAGCTTGTAGAGTGACATAACAGCCAAAAGCAAAGCCTTGCTGTAATGGAGGCTTAATCATGGAAATTACCTTACAGGATGCAATCAGCATCACCCAACCTGTACCAAGAGGCTTTAAAACCCTAAGCGGTAGAACTTCGGATGGCACGGTAACTTACTACGATACCTACAAAGGTAATCGAGCTAAAAAAGGGCATGGAGGCAAAATACGCACGGAGCTCCGCAATATCCGTAATACTAATACCGTTAAAAAGGAGACACCAAGTGGTAGCGGTGAACTGGCTAATTTTGCTCAAAATGCAGATATGCCAAGTATCCAAAACTATGCACCACCAAGCGGTAACCCTCATAAGTCACAAGTCAACAGCTCTAATATGTCGGCATCTAATGTAACGATTCACCAGAGTTTTAAGACTGATATGACTTTAAATGGTGTGAGTAGCCCGATTGAATTTGCTAACGCGGTAAAACGCCAGCAGGAAAACTCAATGGCGATTGCAGCTAGAGGGGCTAAGAGCCTTATTGGTTAGTCTTCAAGACTTTTTGGTGTGTCTGTGCGTGTGAATTCTTTGCCATATTCAGAATACTCGTCATCCTGAATTGAGTAGCATGTTTTCACATTGTCGTATGCATCACGGTAAGCAAGGATGCTGCCCCATGTGCATAAGAATGAATTATTGATTGAGTATTTGATGACAGGTGGCTTACCAGTTAATCCACCTCGATTATCTTTAAATCCTAAGATTGCATCTCTTAATGGTAAAGCTAGGCCATTCTTTATATCTAATGCTACAAAACGAATAAATTCTGATGAGTTGCTTACATTTAGAAGAATGTATTTTTTATCAAAGTTTGGCGTTTGGGTTTTTAAAGCATTTTTGTACTTGGCAATATTTGCTTTAGAGCAAAAATCAAAATCATCATAATCAAACTGGCATTCAATAGTAGCTTTATAAGGGGTATTTGCCCAAGCCCCAGCACTCAGAGCTAAAGATGCCGCTAAAAGTAGTAGTTTTTTCATGGTTAAATTCTTTGCATTAACAGGAAAATGAGATGATGGTACTGGCGCGCAGCACTAAGAGTCTTATTAGTTAGTCTTCTGATTGAAGCTCTACTCCAATTAAGTTGTTGATTATTTTTTTGGATGGAGCGCAATCAACTGTGGTAATCAAGTCGCCACTTCTACTAATTTCAACGCCTGCGGAATGGGATTGGTTGATTTTATCAATGCTTGAGAAAACACGATAAAGGTGATTTCCATTAGGAATATTTACTGAGTAATTTTCATAGCGACCAATCCCCTCCCACTGGTATGTTGTTACCTTGTTGCGAAGGACCGCGACTGCTAATTCAGGAGCTTGATTGATCTTCCCAAATGAATATTTGATATTTTTACCAGCATCACAAACCTGAATAGTCTTATTGTTGGTGGTGATGCATTGAAAAATTGTTTGGGTCTTGGTTGGGCAATTCGCCCAAGCCCCGACACTAAAAGTTGCAGATACAGCTAAAAGTAATAGTTTTTTCATTTGCTTTGATTCATAAAGTGTTATTGATATTGAATATAAAATAATAGCTGATAGTCAAACAATGGTTAATATTTTTATATATCACTAAATCGGCGCCGTATTTTCGAGCTGATGAGCTGCAATTGCTTTGATTGATAATAGCCTCCTTTGTTGGGGGCTTTTTATTGGCTGAGTGGTCATTATCGCTATCGTTTAATTTAGCTTGACAGGGTACAAGCTAAAACATGCCTAAAAATGGCCTCTAATACAGTACCAGAAAGGATTTTGGCTATTTTAAAGAACATGAGTTCCGTCAATCTACGTCAACCTAAATCAGTCAAACCTAGCTATTGACCATTACAAGGCAATACTGGCCAACACCACCCCATCACTGAGCAGGCCCTCATTTTAACCATGCATTACACGCCTGAACATACCAAAGCAGAGATGCACTAGAAGGCCAAAGAGTTAAACCTATTGCCACCACCTAGGGGATACACCGATGACGGTGAACCTATGTACCGTTTGGAGGATATAGCAAAGCATTTCGGCATTAGCTTTGAAGAAGCAGAACAGCGTTTATTGCAGATGGGGGGATGACCGCCAGCAGGTCGGACTATCCAATGACGGCGTTTTGATTAATTCAAATATCAATATTAATCGTGTGCAATGAGGGCTAAGCATGAAAAATAAATCATTCAATAAGGCAGACAGACCCCACATGGCTTTAGACATATCGCCAGTACCTTATTGAATAATCGTGGTTTTGATGAGCATCATATTGAAGCAGCACTAGCCCATGTAAAGGACGGCGTAGCAGGGGGTATATGTCCACTGCAAGCCTGTTCAGGCTATCAGTGGGTACTAACATGGATCCTCCATATAAGGTGTATTATGTTAATTTTAGAGTTTCTAACTAATGAATAATTGCGGCATTAAATCTGAATCATTTTTCAAGAGTTTTATGTATTTCCTCAGCATCTTGACGCTCCCAAATAGGAAAGAAGCCAGTATCTACACATCCCATAGCCTTTAAAATTTCTTGTTGAGTTTGATCTGAGTTATAACCATCTAGTTTGATATTTAATACCTCAAAAAACAATTTTTCTGCATTTTTAAGATTATTGTAAATATTAATACCACCAGTTTTGTTCTGAATAGTCCATCTTGGCTGTGGAAGGTAGTCACTTGCATCTACAATAATATAAATAGATAAAATATCTTTGTAAAAATATAAAATATCTACACCATCGATATTTGTAGTAATTATTTTTTCATCATCAAAATTTAGATAGTTAATCTGAGCTTTGATAGTGCTATCTAGTTCAATTTCATAAATGTTATTTTCTTTTCTCTTGAATATTTTTTTAAAAAACTGAAACATTTTTATTCTTCACTTTCCAGTTAAAATAAAGTCCACTCAGTAAAAGCTACTAGGGCGTGTCCTCATTTGGCTTTGTACCAAATAAACATGCAAGCAATGTAAATCATAGACTGATAATTTCGTGCAAGCTTATCAAATCGGGTAGCAATACCACGGAAATGTTTTAATCTCGCAAATGCATTTTCAACTAAATGTCTTAATTGATATAGATATTTATCAAACTCCTTATTCGACCTCTTACTATTTGATCTCATTGGAATAATGGGAATCATATCCTTATTCTGGGCATATATTCTAATATGCCCAGCATCATATCCCTTATCAGCAATAAGATAAGTTGCCTCATCTACAGTATCAATCAGTTGTTTTGCAACTTGACTGTCGTGGACGTCACCCCCAGTGATTTTAAAATCAATCGGTAATCCATTCGCGTCGGTTGCAAGATGTATTTTTGTTGTTCGTCCACCACGTGATTGTCCAATTGCTCTTTTGAAACCATGCCGAGCTCCACTTGCATGTTGATGCACGCGTATGTAGCTTCCGTCAATGAATACCCATTCTTGATCCAGGACGCCTCGTAATCTAAAAAAATTTATCTCAGGTAATTTTTTTAGATATGCTTTGATCGGTTCCAATAATCTGATCGTAGCCTGGCAAACTTCCTCAGCCTTGCGCGTGCTGCACTTTTTCAGCCAAAGATAACCTGTCTTCCGATCTACAATTGAAACCAGGGATTGTTGGTGATTCTTGCCAACAATCGTATCTATTTCCAAATCACCGAAGCGAGAGCGCTGCTCAATCTCAGCAGGTCGATCGTGAATGCTTTTGCGGTTTGTCAGTTGGCCACGAGTCTCGATAGAGCCATATTTTCTCTTCCTTTGATTTCTGAAACGTAAGTTGTGGAAGAGCACACCACCTCTGCTTTTATCCTGCTGTATAAACCTGTATATGGAATGCAGACTGACTGAAACATGAGAAGCAATCTGTTCGGGACTCCATTGGAGATCAAGATAAGCAATGACCTGTACCCAAGTATCATAAGGGATTCTTTTGGGATTAGGACAATGCCGTCTGCGAGCTAATTTATTGGCATGTTGAGCGAAGTAACCATTCCTTGCCCGATTGCGTGCTATTTCTCTGGAAATAGTGGAAGGTGAACGATTTAGCCTCCAGGCGATATAACGCTTAGAAAAACCTTCACGTAACAATGTAGAAATCTGATATCTTTCTTCTTGAGTAAGATGAGTATAGTTCATGATGCAACTTTGACTTTGGTCGGTCGGAAGCAAAATGCTAGCTCATCTTGCTTCCTTCCAATAATTTAATCTCTGTTGCACTTCATTTGAGAATCCAAGTAATAATTAACCCGAATTTTACTTAAGCCAAGAATTCCATTATTTAAATAATGGTCTTATTTTGAAGGCATAATTGGTAAGCACATAGAGAGGCATAAATTCCAGCTAAGTATCCTTTAATTATGGGCATAAAATCGATCTATTCAAAGTTTTTTGGTTCTGTAATGTGAATCTAAGTTTAAATTTAACTACTACAACCTTATAGCTTAAAGTTCAATACAACATGAGTGAAAGATATTGCTTATTTTATTAAATTTATAAATGGCCTGTTTTTAATAATCAAGTTATTAAATACATAGATCAGCACTAAAGGGGTTAAGATGAGAAAGTTTATTATTTTTAATTTTATGTGAGTCAAAAGTGAATACTAATCAAAATCCTGATCGTCCACTTTATATTCCATATGCAGGCAATACCTTACTTGAGTTGCCTCTACTGAATAAAGGGTCAGCTTTTTCAGAAGAAGAGCGTATAAACTTTAACTTGAAGGGGCTTATCCCTCAAGTTATTGAGAGTATTGAAGAACAAAGTCATCGCTCATATCAGCAGTATCGTACCTTCAATGAAGATATTAATAAGCATATTTATCTAAGAAATATTCAAGATACCAATGAAACCCTGTTCTATCATTTAATTGAAAATCATTTAAGTGAAATGATGCCAATTATTTATACCCCGACTGTGGGGGAGGCATGTCAGCGCTTTTCAGATATTTATCGTCGCCATCGTGGTATTTTTATTTCATACCCGGATCGCCATCATATTGATGACATTTTACATAATGTAAACCGGAGAAATGTCAAAGTAATCGTGCTTACAGACGGTGAGCGCATTTTGGGATTAGGTGATCAGGGAATTGGTGGAATGGGAATCCCGATTGGAAAATTATCTTTATATACTGCCTGTGGCGGTATTAGTCCTGCCTACACACTGCCCATTACTTTAGATGTGGGAACCAATAACCAACAATTATTGAATGATCCGATTTATATGGGCTGGTCTCAACCACGTATCACCGGGGACGAGTATTTTGAATTTGTAGATAAAGTGATCCAGGCGATCCAGAGAAGATGGCCGCAAGCACTGATTCAATTTGAAGATTTTGCCCAGCATAATGCGATGCCTTTGTTAGAAAAATACCGGGATCAGGTATGCTGTTTTAATGATGATATTCAGGGAACAGCTGCTGTAGCAGTTGGAAGCCTGATAGCAGCTTCACATGCATCCAATAAACAGTTAAAAGATCAAACGGTTGCCTTTTTAGGCGCTGGATCGGCCGGTTGTGGTATTGCAGAGCAGATTATTGCCCAGATGGTAGCAGAAGGTCTGACCGATGCCGAGGCAAGAAAACGGGTATTTATGGTTGACCGCTTTGGCCTGATCACAGAAAATCAGCCAAATTTACTGAATTTCCAAAGAAAATTAGCTCAAGATCTGAAAAATATTGCTGGATGGGCTGAGGCTGAACAGACCATATCCTTGCTGGATGTGGTTAAATTTGCCAAACCCACGGTGTTAATCGGGGTTTCTGGGCAGCCCGGCCTATTTAGTAAAGATATTATCACTGCCATGGCGCAGAACTGTGAATCTCCAATTATTTTTCCTTTATCGAATCCAACCTCTCAAGTGGAAGCTGTGCCTGCTGATATTATCCAGTGGACACAGGGCAAGGCACTGATTGCTACCGGTAGTCCATTTGCACCCGTCAATTATCACGAAGAGATTTATCATATCTCTCAATGCAATAATTCTTATATCTTTCCAGGTATAGGGATGGGGGTTATTGCTTCAGGGGCTACACGCGTGACCAATAAAATGCTGATGGCATCCAGTAATGCTTTGGCAGAATGCTCACCAAAGTTAACAGATCCAAAAGCAAATTTACTTCCAGAATTGGATCAGATTCAGCATATTTCGAAAGTGATTGCTTTAAAAGTCGCTCAGGCGGCCATGGAAGAAGGGGTTGCTCCAAAGCTGACTTTGGAAGAGTTGGAGGAAAAAATTAACAGTAATTTCTGGCGCCCTCAATATCGTAAATATCATCGTATTACATTTTAAGGACGAGTAGATTGTATTAAAAAAAAACAAGCTTTTAGAAGCTAAAGCTTGAGGAGTGTGGGCTATTAAGAGCAAGTAAGATGCCAGCGTTCCGGAAAATCTTATTTTAATTAAAGAAGGTGAACATACTGTCAGTACATGGTAGTGCCTGGTCAAGGGTGACTTTGCTTTCGCAAAGACTTGAAGAATGCTAAGTGATGGATTGAGGAGTGCTTAAGGTTTTAAGCTGATCCACTCGCTTTGCATGCCACTACACTTTATTTGCAATCCTGTGTTGTGGAAGTAGGGGATCTTGTACTCGCCCAGTATGTTCGCGTTGAATTATAACCTGAAATCAGAGAGATTTCAGGTTTCGAGCAAGTCAATTTTCCAGTTGCTGGCTTGAATTAAGACGTTTAAATCACGTAGTTTTACACTAATATCATCGGCCTGTTTCTGTAAGGAAGAAACAGGAATGACTTTATGCCATTTGATCTCACGTGTACTGTAACGATCGGGTTCACGAGAACTACTACTGATGGCGGCCGTTAAGACTTTATGACACTCTACCAGCTCATCACGCAAAGTAAGTAAGGCCAGCAAAGAACGACCATCACTTAACTTTGTTAGGGCATTGGTTTGATGAATGGCATACACCAGTTTCTGGGATTCTTGAGTAAGGGCAAATACCTGTTTTAACAACTCATTGGGATCTTCCGACGGTTCATCCCCATCCTGTACCAGTACATTTGCATTGATACGTTGCTTGAGTGACGCAAGTTTTTTTTGTTGATCACTTCTAAGCAAAAGGGCTTCTGCTAATTTCATTTTTCACCTGTGAATGGTTTTCTTGATTTCATTACTGAGTGGCATGGTTTTTACTTTAGCGCCAAGGAGGGATGAGACAAAGCAAAAACTGTAAATCAAAACACGAATAGACTGATAGGAGCTTCTATTCAAAAGAAAAAATCTGGCGTGAGATTCTGAAGTTTATATCGTCAGCATTATATCACTTAGATCAGCATGTGAAGTGCACCACCATGTGATTATAATACTACCTGACTCGAACTTTTAAAGCCGGGTCTTTTTCTTGGGTGATGATTTAAACGTTGATTGGTTTCTGAGAGATATTCATTCGTCTAGGTCTTTAAATTAGTGCTTTTTCTAAAGTGTGCCGACATTTTTAGTTCGGAATTCAGCCTATAAAGGCAGTCAAATATAAAGACCAGCTAAAGCAACCGCACTTTGATAATTACCCTTGAGCTGGTCATATTAATTAGCAATCCTTCCAAACTGTTTTTTAGCAGCATGTTTGCTAAATAACCTAACTATATTCATAAACTTGTTGTGCTAAAAGCACTGATTAGGTTTCTAGAAAATAGCGTTTAGCTTATCGAATTCCTGAGCTAAAACTCGCCTATCCACGCTAGGCATTGTAACCGCTTACAGGGTTTCAGGGCTGGCGACCTCAGGAATTGTGCGTTATGTTAAAAAAGATGCTCTGAGTCAATCTCATCTTTATGAATGACACATTTAGATAAACTGATACTTTTTCAGCCGGTAATCCAGCTTTGCCCTGCTAATACCTAATAAACGTGCTGCTTCAGAAATATTCTGTTTGGCTGTATGCATGGCGGTTTGAATTAACTGCTGTTCATGCTGCTCCAGATCAAATCCTGTGGTCAGCATTGTAGCTAAATCCTTGGCACGGTACTCAGTCTGATGATCCTCCATCTGGGTGTGCATTTGTGGGAACAGGGCATGCAGTTTAATCAGTTGCTGATCTTCGGTCAGCAGTACTGCGCGCTCCAGCAAATTTTCCAGCTCGCGGATATTACCCGGCCAGGCATAAGTTTGCATAAAAGCGGTGGCTTTTTCACTTAGCCCCTGAATCTGTTTGTCATACATCTTCTCAAAGCGTTTTAAAAAATGATCGACCAAAAGCGGCAGATCTTCACGGCGTTCCCTTAATGGGGGAATCTGTACAGGAAAAATATTCAAACGATAATAGAGGTCGGCACGGAAACGGCCTGCCTTGACGGCCTGTTCCAGATCTTCGTTGGTGGCAGTAATGACCCTTACATCAACATGCCGCGTTTGTGAATCGCCCACGCGTTCAAACTCGCCTTCCTGCAAAATTCGCAGTAAAGCAGCCTGGGCGCGAGGGGAAAGTTCAATCACCTCATCTAGAAAAATGGTGCCGCCGTGCGCACGTTCAAACTTGCCTAAACGGGATTGATGCGCCCCTGTAAATGCACCTTTTTCTACCCCGAATAATTCAGACTCAATCAGTTCAGGAGGAATGGCGGCACAGTTTACGGCGACAAAAGCATGTTCTTTACGTTGACTCAGTTCATGTACACCACGGGCAAAAGCCTCTTTACCCACTCCTGTTTCGCCTTGCAATAAAATCGATACTTTGGCCCCGGCGGCGGCTTTGAGTAAGTCACACACCCGTTGATAGGCTGCAGACTGCCCAACCGAGCTGAACATGCTGTAGTCATTTTTACTGGTCGTATAAATCGACTTTTTTAGTTCAAATAATTCAGACTGTAAGGCAATCAGTTCCTGTTCCATCGGTTCTGGCGACATAAACTGGATCAGTTCATCAGCATTTTCCCATTCATGCAGAGGCTTGCCAATAATACGGCAATGGGCATGTCCACAGGCTTTGCATTCAATTTCTTGATAAATAATGGTCATGCCCGTGGCAAAACTGCTATAGCCACAGGCATAGCCCAATAACATCCAGCAGGACGGTTCATCATCCCGTCCAAATTGCTCAAGATGTACATCGGCTTCAAACGAATTGAACCAGTTTAAATCGGCATAAAACTGTTTTTTCTGGTGATTTAAAATCAGCTGATTGGCTTCGACTTTGACCATGCCACGAATCCCGTGCATTTGTGGTCCTGCCATAAATGCCTGCTCTTCATTTAAACCCGGGCGCATTTTGGTGGTCACTTCAGCATCTTTTAATCCGGCCTGATAACCCAGACGGATAAAAAAGCGTTTGGTGCGTTCTAGACCAATCATGTTGGCCAGATCTTTACGCAAATACCCCATGAGGCTGGTATGCATCAGCAGCATACGATATTCATCAAACCAGATTTGTCCATGTTCAGTATCAAAATGCAGTTTGGAAAGCAGGTCATGAATTTCCTGAGGATAGGCTGCGTATTTTCCGTTGTTGGCGTATTTTACTTGTACCATGCGTCGTGTTTAATCCATTAAATTCGATGCCATCTGTCATCTTAGGCAAAATCCCTGAAATTCATAATACCTAAACGGTATCAAGTTAAATCTTAAAGGTATGACGCTATATCCATATGTTTTTATTATTTTTATTTATTCTGTTTCTAGTGAGACTGGCCCTAGTCTAAGGGTAATTTTTTGTATCACTCCACTTTATATTTCATCAAATCATGAAATTCACTTATTTAAAAAAATAAAAATTCATCAAATCATGAAAAAATAATTCTGATAAAAATACTCTTATTTTATAAGATTTTGATTCTATTGTTTTTTATAAAGTTGGCACGCTTGTTGTAATAGTAAAACCAAGCAGCAGATGCATGAAGCAACTGAAGCAAGCTCTGAATGAATCAGATCTTGTAGGAGAACAACATGAAGGATGCAACAGGCACTTTACCCTTAACCAAATATATTCGGGTGACCGGGGATATTCAGGCCGCATTTGTCGAGTTCGACTTTGCCATTCACGATCCCACTTTATATGTGGAACTGGTGTTACCGCAGCAAGCCTTTCGCGAGTTCTGCGCAACCCATCAGGTGGTGGAAATGAACGAACAACAACAGGCCGTGAATGATGCCGAAGAAGACAAATGGCGTTATGGCATTGAGCACCAGACCTTAGTCGGTGCACAGCGCTACAACATTGATCATGAAGATCAACACTGAATGCTTAAGGAGATAAGCGATGACTTTAGAAATCAAAACAGCGGGTATTGAACCGATTCGTCAAAACTATGCCTATATTGAGCGCCGTTTTGGCAACAAGCCAGCCACCCGTTATCAGGAAGTCAGTTTTGATATTCAGGCGGAAACCAACTTTCATTACCGTCCGTTGTGGAATCCGGACAAAACCTTAAATGATAAAACCTACACTGCCATTGAAATGCAGGACTGGTATGCCTTTAAAGATCCACGCCAGTTTTATTACGGTACTTATGTGCAGCACCGTGCGCGTTTGCAGGATATTGCCGAAAGTAATTTTAGCTTTTTTGAAAAACGCCAATTGGCAGCGCATATTTCTGAAGAAGTCAAAGCCAAAGTCATTGCGCTATTTTTACCGTTTCGTCATATCGAACAAACAGCCAATTTACACATGATGTCCGGCAGTGCCTATGGTTATGGCACGGTACTGACCCAAGCCTGTATTTATGCCGCGATGGACCGTTTAGGCATGGCGCAGTACATTTCGCGTGTTGGTTTGGCCTTAGATGGCAACACGGGTGAAGCTTTAATTCCAGCCAAACAGGCATGGATGCAGGATGAAGCTTGGCAAGGGCTACGCAAGCTGTGTGAGCAAAGCTTGACGGAGCAAGACTATTTCAAACTGTTTTTATTACAGAACCTGGTGATTGACAGCTTTATGACCGAATTGGTCTATACCCAGTTTGATCAGTGGCTGGCAGAGCATCAAGCGCGTGATTTGGCCATGCTGACTGAGTTTATGCAGGAAGCCTTGGCTGATTTACGCAAATGGTCAGACAGCGTATTTAAAACTGCAGCAGCAGAATCTGAACACAACAAACAGTTATTGAGCCAGTGGTTAGCAGACTATTTACCTGAAGTGAAAGCAGCATTTGCCCCGTGGGCAGCGCAGGTATTAGCGGCCGATGCAGTCGAAATTGCAGAACAAAAACTGCTGGAGCGCAGTAAAAAAATTGGCATTGAACTCGAAAAAACTTTGCAGGCTTAAGGAGAAGCAGCATGTCTAAGGTTTATCTCGCACTACAGGACAATGATACGTCACGCTACATCATTGAGGCGATTGAAGAAGACAATCCAGATGCCAGCATTCAATACCTGCCAGCCATGATTCGGGTAGAAAGCGAAACCGGTCTGATTGTCAAAGCAGAAACGGTCTCTGAAAAGCTTGGACAGGATTGGGATATTCAGTCTTTACAACTCAACATGATTACGTTGGGTGGCAACGTCGAAGAAGATGACGACAGCTTCCGTCTGCACTGGAACTAACAATAAGGATGTGCACTGCGCCAATCATTGGCACAGTGCCAGCAGAACATATTGCTGCATAGATTGCCGCTCAAAAATTTAAGGATGATGAACATGAATTCACAAGTCAAAACCCCGGCAAAAAAACTGAATGCCAAAGATCGCTATCGCGCGTTAACCCGTGATTTAGACTGGGAATTTTCTTATGCCGACCGTAAAGAAGCGTTCCCTTATGAAGAATTTGAAGGTATTAAAATTACCGACTGGTCAAAATGGGAAGATCCATTTCGTTTAACCATGGATACCTACTGGAAATATCAGGCTGAAAAAGAGAAAAAACTCTACGCTATTTTTGATGCGTTTGCACAAAACAATGGTCAGTTAAACGTGAGTAATGAGCGTTATTTAAATGCCATAAAACTGTTCTTGACAGCGGTGACGCCGCTTGAATATCAGGCATTCCAAGGTTATGCGCATGTGGGGCGTCAGTTCAGTGGTGTGGGCGCACGTATCGCATCGCAAATGCAGTCGATTGACGAATTACGTCACGTACAGACCCAAATTCATGCCATGAGCCATTACAACAAATTCTTTGATGGTTTTCAGGACTGGTCGCACATGCATGACCGTGTCTGGTATTTGTCTGTACCAAAATCATTCTTTGAAGATGCGCGTTCTGCAGGGCCGTTTGAGTTCTTGTTAGCCATCAGTTTTGCCTTTGAATATGTCTTGACCAACTTGTTGTTCGTACCGTTCATGTCGGGTGCAGCGCACAATGGCGATATGGCCACCGTGACCTTTGGTTTTAGCGCGCAGTCGGATGAAGCCCGTCACATGACTTTAGGCTTGGAAATCGTCAAATTCTTGCTGGAACAGCATGAAGACAACGTGCCAATTGTGCAGGAATGGATTGATAAATGGTTCTGGCGCGGTACACGACTGTTATCTATTGTCGGCATGATGATGGATTACATGCTGCCAAACAAAGTCATGTCATGGAAAGAAGCCTGGGAAACTTATTTTGAAGAAGCGGGAGGAGCATTATTTAATGATTTGAGCCGTTACGGTATTCGTATGCCGAAATATTCAGAAGTGATCACCAAAGAGAAAGAACACGTATCGCATCAGGCATGGTGGATTTTTTATAACTTTGGTCATGCAGCCGGTTTCCATACCTGGATTCCAACTGATCAGGAGATGGACTGGCTCTCTGAAAAATATCCAGACACTTTTGATAAGTATTACCGCCCACGCTGGGAACTGGCGCGAAAAATGGAAGCGGAAGGCAAGCGCTTTTATAGCTCAGGTTTGCCACAACTCTGCCAGATTTGCCAAGTGCCGATGACCTTTACCGATATGGAAAATGATCCAACCCTGTTTACTTATCGCGAGTCGATTTATCAAGGCGAGCGTTATCACACCTGTTCAGATGGCTGTCACGATATTTTTGAACGTGAACCGGAAAAATATGTACAGGCATGGTTACCAGTCAATCAGATTCTACAAGGCAATTGTGGTGGCTTGGATTTGGAAAACATGTTGCGTGAATACTACCGCTTCAATGTTGGTGCAGATAATCTGGATATTGAAGGCTCACCAGACCAGCAGCGCTGGAAAAAATGGAAAGGTGAGAAAGGTGATGCAGCTTAAAGCGCATTGCATATCCAACGAGTAGTTTATTTCAAGATTTACATTTAAAAGGATTTGGGCTTGAGCCATTAGGGCTCAAGCCACCCCCCAATACGGAGAATGACCATGGCAGTACGCGCTATTCGCCCAGATTACGACTTTGAGCCACGTGATCTACAAAAACACTATGGCGATAACATTTTGATTTATGTGGGTTGGGATCATCACACCTTATATTGTGCCGCCCATGCCATGCTGGTTTCACCGCAGCAGACTTTTCAGGAGTTTCTGGATCAGCAAATGCAGGCGGGTTTTTATCAGCATCCTGACTTTGAACACATTAACTGGGACGAAGTGCAATTTAAGCTGAATCAACAAGCCATTCAGCCACGCCCGGAACAGACGCTGGCAGAAATTGGTTTCGATCATAAATCTCTACTTCGCTTTGTAACTCCGGGACTAAAGGGTTATCAGGGTGCACATGTTTAAGACAGGAGGTCACAGATGAGCTATCAGGTCACAATTGAGCCAATTGGCACCACCATTGAAGTTGAAGAAGATCAAACCATTTTAGATGCCGCTTTACGTCAGGGTGTGTGGTTACCATTTGCCTGCGGGCATGGCACCTGCGGTACCTGCAAAGTGCAGGTGACGGACGGTTATTATGATGTGGGCGAAGCCTCACCCTTTGCCTTAATGGATCTGGAGCGTGAAGAGCAGAAGGTCCTGGCATGCTGCTGCAAGCCTGAATCGGATATGGTAATTGAAGCCGATGTCGATGAAGATCCAGATTTTCTGGGTTATCTGGTACAGGACTACCATGCCAAAGTGCTAGACATCCGCGATTTATCCCCGACCATTAAAGGCCTGCGTTTACAACTAGATCGGGACATGGATTTTCAGGCGGGACAGTACATTAATGTGCAGTTCCCGGATATTGAAGGGACACGGGCTTTTTCAATTGCCAATGCACCCAGCCAGCCCGGTGTGATTGAACTGCATATTCGCCATGTGGTGGGCGGCAGTGCAACCACTTATGTACATGAGCAACTGGCAGTAGGCGATGAGCTGGAAATCTCCGGACCATATGGACAGTTCTTTGTGCGTAAATCAGATCAACAGGATGCAATCTTTATTGCTGGCGGTTCTGGTTTGTCGAGTCCGCAATCCATGATTCTGGACTTACTCGAATCCGGTGATACTCGTACCATTTACCTGTTTCAGGGGGCGCGTGATTTAGCCGAGCTCTATAACCGTGAGCTGTTTGAACAATGGATTAAGGATTATCCAAACTTCCGCTATATTCCTGCCTTGAATGCACCTAAAGCAGAAGATCACTGGACCGGTTTCACCGGCTATGTCCACGAAGCGGTTGCTGACTATTTTGAACAGCGTTGTGCTGGACACAAAGCCTATTTATGTGGTCCACCGGTCATGATTGATGCTGCCATTTCTACCTTAATGCAAAGCCGGTTATTTGAGCGGGATATTCATACTGAACGTTTCTTAAGTGCTGACGATGGTGCCAGTGGACAGTCACGTTCAGCGTTGTTTAAGCATATTTAAAGATATTTTAGCCCGTTATTTTATAAAAAACTCACAAAACAGGTCGATGTGGATGCAGAACCAGCTGAAGTATTGACCTTTTATAAAGACTATCACCGTGCCAAGGGCAAACAGGCACTGGCCAAAGCAAGAACTAAGGAGAGTGAGATGAATCGTCAAGAGATTGATGCTTTAGTGAAAAAAATGAATGTAGCGACTGCCACCGGCCCTGTCGATTCACGTGTGCAGCAAATAGTCGTGCGTTTGCTGGCAGATTTATTTCAAGCCATTGAAGATTTAGATATTCAAGCTGCTGAAGTCTGGAAAGGCCTGGAATATTTAACCGATGCAGGGAAAGCCAATGAACTGGGCTTACTCGCTGCCGGTTTAGGACTAGAACATTATCTGGATTTACGTGCCGATCAGGCGGATGCCAAGGCCGGGGTGACAGGGGGCACGCCACGTACGATTGAAGGGCCACTTTATGTAGCAGGTGCGCCTGAATCGGTCGGGTTTGCCCGTATGGATGATGGTTCAGAGTCTCATCAGATTGATACTCTTATTATTGAAGGGACAGTGAGTGATACTGAAGGCAATATCATTGAAAATGCCAAAGTAGAAATCTGGCATGCTAACGGTTTAGGCAACTACTCATTCTTTGATAAATCACAGTCTGAATTTAACTTGCGCCGGACTATTTTTAGCGATGCTGAAGGGAAATATGTGGCACAAACTACGATGCCTGTAGGCTATGGCTGTCCACCCCAAGGCACCACGCAAGCCTTGCTGAACAAGCTCGGACGCCATGGCAATCGACCTTCCCATGTGCATTATTTTGTTTCTGCACCGGGTTTCCGTAAATTAACCACGCAGTTTAATATTGAAGGCGACCAGTACTTGTGGGATGACTTTGCCTTTGCGACCCGTGAGGGGCTGGTTGCTAGCGCCGTTGAGGTGACAGATCCTGCTGAAATTCAGCGTCGTGGTTTAGATCAGGCATTCCAATACATCCGTTTTAATGTTGAATTGGTGAAAGATATGCAGGATGCGCCATCGACTAAGGTGGAACGTCGTCGTGCTAGTGCCTGAACGCAAGGAATCAAAAAAAAACAGCCAACGGGCTGTTTTTTTTACACCCAGCACATAGTATGGAATATACCGATTGTTTAACTGCAAGTCGTGGACAAAAACAGGAAGATTCCAAGTTACTTGAAGAAGCATGTCAAGCAGATTATAGGGTCAGGAAATTTTGCACAATTCTGACTTGAAGCACTGCACAAAGCTAATCATCAGCAACGGAGGCGAAACACAATTGAGACCAGAGCAGCGCTAAGCATTAATCTATTTTTAATTAAGAACAGACACCCAGTAAACGCATCTAAATCTGAGCAAAACTGGGTATGAATTAAAACATACAAAAAAGATTATCGGTCTTTTTAATCAAAATATACCATTAACAATTAACCGGAGATGCCATCGCGAACCAGCCCCTATAAGCTTTTGATGATTCCTGTACTGCTGCTGGTGGCGGACAGCAGCAAGGTGTCGCCTTTGTCCGGGCCTTATTTAATGGTTCATCCTGCCTCATTGTTGCCAGATGAGCCAGCCCAGAAATCTGCGCAAACCGCAGCAGACATATTCGAGCTGTTTTGTAAGTATATTGGAAGCGGGACAGTGCGGTACTATGGGTAACACATAATCCATGGCTGTCTGTCCCCTTGTGAGCGCACCATCCGGCTGGTCGATGGACGGATGGAAAGCGATACCCGAGCTGAGCCAGTTCAGAAAATAGAGGAGGAATAAATATGTCAAACCTACAGGATCCGCGGGTTTTATTGGCTTTAGAACGCACCGCTCTGGCCTGGAACCGTAGTGGTCTGGCCTTAATTGCTTTTGGTTTCGTGATTGAAAAATCTAATCTCTTGGTTCAGTTGATTGATCCGGTTCACTATCAGCAGAAAATTGTCTATACAGAATGGCTGGGGATTGCCGTGATTGTCTTTGGCCTGCTGGTCAATATCGGTTCAATTTTACAATATCGCACAGGTCTCAAATCGCTTAATCCTGCCGAATTTATTGAAGGCTATCACACCCGGCAGCCGGTCTGGTTGAATTTATTTACCATCTTTACCGGTATCTTACTGATTATTTCCTTCTGGATTCATTAAAAATGTCTTCACCGGATGCGGACATTAAACAGCGCAATACAACTGATAGAGCGTCTGCATAATCACCAGCACGTTACGATCGGAGACCTGATAAAAAATCTGTTTACCTTCACGGCGGGTATTCACGATGTTATTTTTGCGCAAGACCGTGAGCTGCTGTGACAGGGTCGGCTGATGAATGTCAGTAGATTCCTCGATTTGCTGTACATTCAGCTCGCCATCGACCAGCACACATAAAATTCTCAACCGGTCAGGATTGGACAGGACTTTTAAGCAGTTGGTCACTGTATCTACCTGAGAAAAATCAATTTTGGCATTTTGTGCGATATTCATGGAAATGGCTTGTGCTCCTCTACAGCAGCGTGTTTACAGAATAATAGCATAGAAAGCTTGATTAATATCTAATTTTATATAATATAAAAATATATATTGAATTGGTAGGCGTGTTATGCATGATTTTCTGATCGCGTTTCTCGGAGGCTTGATGCTCGGAGTTTCGGTGGTGGGCTATTTGTATGTGAATGGCCGTATTGCCGGCATTAGTGGCCTGATTAGCCAGGTATTAAATCCTCAAACCCTGTTTAAAACACCGGCCCTCTGGTTTATGTCGGGCTTGGTGCTTACCCCATTCCTGTACGGATTATTTGTCCAGCCTGATATTGAACTGAATGCCAGCCCACTGATGATGATCGTTGCGGGTTTGCTGGTTGGCTTTGGAACGCGATTGGGTTCAGGCTGTACCAGTGGGCATGGGATCTGTGGAATCAGCCGTCTGTCCAGACGTTCTATCATTGCCACACTGACTTTTATGTTTGCTGGTTTTGTGATCGTTTATATCATTCGCCATGTTACAGGAGCATTTTAAAATGAAAAATATCTTGGCCTTTGTTTTTGGTGCCCTGTTCTCTGTTGGATTGATGCTGTCTGGCATGTCCAATCCGGAAAAAGTACTCGATTTTCTGGACGTGTTTGGTGACTGGGATGCTAGTCTGGCTTTTGTTATGATGGGTGCAATTGCAGTCGCTTTTATTCCTTTTCAGAAAGCAGTTAGAAGTCAGGCTCCAAAAACTATTTTTAATGAACCGATTGATTTGCCGAAAAATCAGCAGATTGATCCCAAACTAATCTCTGGCAGTTTGCTCTTCGGTATAGGATGGGGCATTGCAGGCGTATGTCCGGCACCCAGTTTTACCCTGATTGGTCTGGGACATTATCAGATACTTTATTTTATTGTTGCGATGATGCTGGGTGTATGGATTCATCGTAAATGGGCAGGAGCTTAAATATGTCTAACAGACCCGTCGTCCAGGATTTTTTTCATGAGGATACCAATACCTTCAGTTATGTAGTGAGTGATCCTGCAACGCAAAGCTGCGCCATTATTGATAGCGTGCTGGATTATGATGCCGCTTCGGCCAGCACCGCAACCACACATGCCGATCAGATCATTGCCTATGTCAGGGCGCATGGATTAAGCGTCGAGTGGATTCTGGAAACCCATGTGCATGCCGATCATCTGACTGCTGCGCAGTATCTGAAAGCAGAGTTGGGCGGCAAGATTGCAATGAGCCAAAAAATTGGCATTGTGCAGGACACCTTTGGGGCCATCTATCATCTGGATATTAAACAGTTCAATGCCCAGCAGCTCTTTGATTACTTATTTGAAGATCATGAGTCGTTCCAGATTGGAACACTGCAAGCCTACAATATTCCGACACCCGGACATACACCGGCCTGTCTGAGCTATGTAATTGGGGATGCAGTCTTTGTAGGGGACACGCTGTTTATGCCGGATTATGGAACCGCACGTTGTGATTTTCCGCGTGGCAGTGCAGAAATACTGTTTGATTCGGTGCAAAGGCTGTATCAGCTTCCAGAAAATACCCGAATGTTTCTGTGTCATGACTATTTGCCTGAAACACGCCAGTCCTATCACTGTGAAACCGATATTCGGACCCAGAAAACCCAGAATATCCATATTCATGAGGGCACGCCTAAGGCTGAATTCGTACAGATGCGTAATCAGCGGGATGCCGGGTTGAGTATGCCCAAGCTGATTCTGCCAGCGATCCAGATCAATATGAAAGCCGGGCAGTTTCCTGAGGCAGAAGCCAATGGCGTGTCTTACTTAAAATTGCCCCTGAACTATTTTAAATAAAGCGGGTAGAGCTGGACGATTATCTGCACTGATACTCGCACGGCTAAGCGCCTGACTGAAGATTGCCTTATCCCTGCATAAGGTATTTTTTTATTTTTGGTATGGTTGGGCCAGACTATTTTATTGCAGATTTTTCGATAAGAAGCTTTTGCAGCGTACTCAACAGATAGAGATTTTTATTGTCCTGCTTTGATTTGCCCAGTCAACAAGACTAAAAAAAAACCCGAATGATGACATTCGGGTGTTTGGAAAATGGATAATTCTTAGGGTTTATAGTTTTTAAATTATTTATAAATAGGGGCTGTGCTTAGCCTAAGGTACTTCTGAGCATCCATGCCGTTTTTTCGTGCACATCCAGACGTTGAGTCAGTAAATCAGCAGTTGGCTGGTCATTGACTTCATCTACCACTGAAAATAGCTCTCTGGCGGTACGTGCAGTGGTTTCATGCGCTGTCACCAGATACTTGAGCATCTGCTCTGCGTTAGGCACGCCCTCGACTTCCTGGATTGAAGTCAGTTTGACAAATTCTTTATATGTTCCCGGTGCCGCAAAACCCAGCGCACGAATCCTTTCTGCAATCTGGTCTAGCGCATTCCACTGCTCGGTATATTGCGTCATAAACATAGTATGCAGGCTGTTAAATTGCGGACCGGTCACATTCCAGTGAAAATTGTGTGTCATCAAATACAATGTATAGCTATCTGCCAGCAGTTTGGATAAGCCTTCTACAATTTTGGCACGGTCAGCTTCGGAGATACCAATATCAATCTTCATGATCTGTGCATCTGTGTTTGAAGAACCCATAATGTGACTCCTTAAAAAAAATCTAAATATCTATTTTTATCAACTGTTCACTTTCTTACTGATTTAAGCCCTCAATGGACTGAGTCCGCTCGATCAAAAGCGTCTGAAACCGCTTATCACCACAGGATTAGCACGGGCTGTATAACTTAAGTTACGCCATCCCATAAATTTTATAGGAATGAAGAACTTAAAGTTTAGGTCTTGTGTATAGCCTAAGAGTAAGATTGTAACCGCACTTATTTTAATATTTTAAATTTAACTAAAACAAAGGCTTAATCTCTATGTGAATAACTCCAAACTTGCAGTTTAAGCCGATTTTCTTGCTTGATCTTGGGGTGTATTAAAAAAATAACACAACAACGCCTTTATTAAACAATGCACTACAAAGAGTCATCACTCTGATTTTATAAATACCGTTAAGGTAGGGAGCAAAGGCGAAGTCGATAAGAAAACGATCTAAAGTTTAAGGATACTATCAAAGAAAACTGAGGCTTAGCGCAATTGATTCAGCCCAGCAGCGATAGCAGACCTCCGGAATTTTTTATTGAACCCGCCGCCTATTGAACCAGACTCAAGCAAATTTGAGATAGAACCAAGAATACTTTCATTAAACTCGATCTCGGCAAGGAAAAAATCATGAAAATCAAGGCGAACAGCCCAATAGCAGTGACAGGCAGTTTAGATAAGCAAAATACCAATAAGAAAAGTGAGCAACTGGATGTATATCGTAGTGATGCGACAGAACAGACACTCACGACCAATCAGGGGGTGAAAATCTCTGACAATCAGAACAGTCTGAAAGCCGGTGTTCGCGGCGCAACGCTCATGGAAGATTTTATTCTGCGTGAGAAAATCACCCATTTCGACCATGAGCGTATCCCGGAGCGGATTGTGCATGCACGTGGTGTTGGAGCGCACGGTTTTTTTGAAGCTTATCCCGGCAATGACAAATGGACTAAGGCCGGATTTTTGACCCGTACTGACGTACAGACACCAGTTTTTGTACGTTTTTCTACGGTGCAGGGGCCACGTGGCTCCGCGGATACCGTACGTGATATTCGTGGTTTTGCCACCAAGTTTTATACTGATGAAGGCAATTATGATCTGGTCGCAAATAATGCTCCGGTATTTTTTATTCAGGACGGTATCAAGTTTCCAGACTTTGTACATGCCATGAAGCCGGAACAGCAAACTGAAATACCAACCGGTGCTACGGCCCACGATACCTTCTGGGACTTCGTGTCTCTGGTTCCTGAAACGGCCCATGCGGTGATGTGGGCCATGTCCGACCGGGCAATTCCACGCAGCTTGCGTTCCATGCAGGGTTTTGGCGTGCATACTTTCCGGCTGATTAATGCTGAAAATAAAGCTGTCTTTGTCAAATTCCACTGGACACCGAAGCAGGGCATGACGCAGCTGGTCTGGGATGAAGCACAAAAGCTGGCAGGAAAAGACCCGGACTTTCATCGTCGTGACTTGTATGAAGCCATTGCTTCAGGAAACTATCCTGAGTGGGAGCTTGGAGTGCAAATCGTGGCTGAAGAAGATGAAATGAAGTTTGATTTTGACCTGCTGGACCCGACCAAAATCATCCCGGAAGAGTTAGTGCCAGTAACTCCACTTGGCCGTATGGTACTCAACCGTAATGTAGATTATTTCTTCGGCGAGACTGAGCAGGTGGCCTTCTGTCCCGGACATGTGGTACCGGGAATTGATTTTACCAACGACCCACTGCTGCAAGCGCGTCTATTTTCTTATACCGATACCCAGTTAAGTCGTCTGGGTGGTCCGAATTTCCACCAGATTCCAATCAACAAGCCAGTCTGCCCATTTCATAATAACCAGCGAGATGGCTTGCATCAGCGTATTGTCTATAGTGGCCAGGCCAATTATGAGCCAAACTCAATTGATAACAACTGGCCAGCCGAAGCAGCGGGCGCGCAGGCTGGTGGCTTTGAAAGCTATCAGGAGCGTATTGACGGTCATAAAATCCGTCAGCGCAGCCCATCTTTTAATGACCACTTTAGTCATGCGCGTATTTTCTACCAAAGCCAGCAGCCGCATGAACAGAAGCATATTGTAGATGCCTATGTGTTTGAGCTGAGTAAAGTCCAGCGTAAGCATATTCAGGAACGTGAAGTACTGGATGTGCTGTGCAATATTGACTTGTCTCTGGCCCAGCAGGTCGCAGACCAGCTAGGTATCGAGATTCCGGCCGAGAAAAAGGCGGCCAAACTGCCAGAGGTGGTGGTTTCCAAGCGCCTGTCTTTTGAGGCTTTTAAACCACAAGACATCAAGGGCCGAAAAATTGCCATTCTGGCTCATGATCAGGCCAATGAAGCCAGTATTAAGGCAGTTCAAGCCTGGGCAGAATCAGAAAGTGCGGTGGCTGATGTCCTTACTTCACGCTCAGGCCCGGTACTTAGCCAGAAGGGTGCAGTCATTCCTTCAGATGGCATGCAAAAAGCAGAGCCTTCGATTGCCTACGATGCTGTGGTGATTGTCGATGGCGATAATCATGACATGGTTTTAAAAGATGGAGTCGCCACACACTATCTGCTTGAGGCATATAAGCATCTTAAGCCTGTGGTTTTCCTGGGTGACAAAGACCAGCTGATCGAAGAGCTGCGGTTGAGCCGTGATGAAGGCACTTTGGTAAGTGCACAGTTTGAAAAGGTACAAGATCAATTTAAAACTTTAATCATGAACCATCGTGTGTGGATGCGTGAAGCGATTGCAGAAACTATTCCTGCATAACTTTACAAGGAATAGAAGATCCGGCTTCTATTCCCTGTTTCGCAAGGGCTGAGTGAGGGGGTAGAGCAGGATTTATAGGGTTAAACAGAATCATTGAACAATGATTGAGGTGATGCCTGTTTAAAACCTAGAGACAGTACAGCCCTTTGCTTGTTAGAGAGGATGCTGACCCGATTTCCATTTTGAGGAAGAATCTACATGAACCTCGGTTCAATATTAGAAAAATTTAAACATTCATCTTTAGAACTCGAAGAAAGTATTCACCATACCTTAAAGGAATTGGTACAGTTTTCTGAACAGATTCCTTTACCTGCCTCGGGCGATACCTTAAAACGCTGGCAAATTCTGGCTGAAGTTTCTGCGACCAACTTAAGCCTGGGCAAACTGTTTGAGTCTCATCTGGATGCGCTGGCTATTTTACATGAACTTCATATTCCGGCAGATTCCGGACGGCTCTGGGCAATCTGGGCTGCAGAAGGCGGACCTCAACCGCTGCAACTGGAACAGGGCAAATTAAGTGGAAGCAAGCCTTGGTGCTCAGCCGCAGCCTGGGTAGATTCCGCCTTGGTCACTTGTCGAAATGAACATCATCAGTCGCAGCTCCTGATTCTGGATATGTTGCAACCCGGTATTCATTATCATCAGCAGCATTGGCATGCAGTCGGAATGCAGCATACCGGCACCAGCCGTCTTGAATTGGATCAGGTTGCGGTACAAGCA
>NZ_SMTB01000273.1:0-449 GCF_006864105.1 Acinetobacter sp. RF14B
CGCTGGAAAATAAAACCAAAATATTCACGGCGCAGCTGGGCCAGTTCATCCGCTTCGAGCTTGCGAGTTTCCCGGCCCTTGACTTTATAGCTGCCCGAAGTCGGTTGATCCAGACAGCCAAGAATATTCATCAGCGTCGATTTGCCGGAACCGGACTGGCCCACAATCGCCACCAGTTCACCCGGATAAATCTCCAGATTGACCCCTTTTAAAATCTGGACCGTGCTTTCACCCGCAGGGAATTCACGAACCAGATTCTTGACCTCAAGCAGAGGTTGCTGTTGTTGATTCATGCTTACATTCTCATTGGGCCACGGCTGCCACGTTTTGCACTGTCATTTGAGGTGTCAGAACCGTCGGCAATGACCACCTGATCGCCACGTTTCAAACCTTTCAGAACTTGGGCCGTGACTCGGTTATTCAGGCCAATCAGCACAGGGGTAAGTTTC
>NZ_SMTB01000274.1:0-432 GCF_006864105.1 Acinetobacter sp. RF14B
CGGCTACCAAAAATATTCCGGGCAATTTACCGGAAATATTGAAGTTGATAGCTAAAAAAAATGATATCGAATATATGTTGTTTGATTTAAGCCCGAATGTTGGAGGCTTAAATGAAGTTATATTGATGGCTAGTGACTATTTTATCGTTCCAACTTCACCAGACTTCTTCTGTTGGCAGGCCGGTGATTCATTATCTAAAAATATAAAAAAATGGCATAGAGAGATTTCTAGATTTAGAGAAGATAATGATTTTAATCATCAAAATTACCCTATAAAAAATGCTCCAAAGTTTTTAGGTACTATTCAGCAGCGTTATCGTCCCAGGTATGGTAAACCAGCTAAATCATTTGAAAGCTGGATTACAAAAATTCATGATGCAGTAAATACTAAGTTGGCTCCAACTTTAGAGCAGTTGAACTGCTGTATTGAAA
>NZ_SMTB01000275.1:0-420 GCF_006864105.1 Acinetobacter sp. RF14B
AGTGTACACAGTTGGCTGCATTAATCTGGAAGCGTTTTGAACCATCATCATTTTCCATGATTTCATACACACCCGCCGGGCAGTAACGCTGTGCAGGCTCATCCCATTTCGGCAGGTTGACTTCTACTGGAATTGAAGCATCGGTCAGCTTTAAATGCGCAGGCTGGTTTTCTTCATGCACGGTATTCGATACAAACACTGAAGATAGACGGTCAAACGTCAGCTTGCCATCCGGTTTTGGATAGTTCGGCTTGAAGTTCACTGCATCAACAGTTTTCAGCGTCTTAAAGTCTGGCACCAGGTCATGTAAAGTGAAGGGTACTTTAAACACGTTCTGGTCAATAAAGTTAAAGGCGCCCCCCATCCATTGACCGAACTTGTGCATTGCCGGGCCAAAGTTACGCGCATTGTAGAGTTCTT
>NZ_SMTB01000276.1:0-390 GCF_006864105.1 Acinetobacter sp. RF14B
CCCTGCCGCGCCAGTTCAATAGCACGATGCATCCAGCTCTGTTCCTGCTTGAATTCAGTCATGTCTGGTCTTGATTTTCACGTAGTTGCATCTGTTCAATCTGACGGCGAAAAGCTTCGACATCCTGAAAATCCTGATAAACCGAGGCAAAACGGACATAAGCGACATGATCCAGCGCGAATAACGACTGCATGACAATTTCACCAATCGTTCGCGACTTCACATCACGTTCTCCCAAGCGACGGATCTGCAACTGGATATCACTGAGTACAGTTTCAATCTGCTCTTGGGTTACCGGACGTTTCTGCAAGGCATGCATCAGAGAACGGCGCAATTTGGCTTCATCAAACGGTTCATTTTTACCATCCGATTTGATGACACGCGGCATCA
>NZ_SMTB01000277.1:0-362 GCF_006864105.1 Acinetobacter sp. RF14B
GTTATCTTTGGCTGAAAAAGTGCAGCACGCGCAAGGCTGAGGAAGTTTGCCAGGCTACGATCAGATTATTGGAACCGATCAAAGCGCATCTAAAAACAATTACCGCGGACAATGGTAAAGAGTTCAGCCTGCATGAGTATGCTGCTCAGGAATTAGATATAGATTGGTATTTCGCTGATC
Source organism: Acinetobacter sp. RF14B (assembly GCF_006864105.1). Lineage (NCBI taxonomy): Bacteria > Pseudomonadati > Pseudomonadota > Gammaproteobacteria > Moraxellales > Moraxellaceae > Acinetobacter > Acinetobacter sp. RF14B. Next base: position 181 of record NZ_SMTB01000277.1, read on the forward strand.
CCTATAGCGCCTGGCAGCGAGGAACAAATGAAAATACGAATGGATTGATCAGACAATATATTAGAAAAGGCAGTGACTTAAATGACTATACGGATGCATATATTGCAGAAATTACTCAACGCTTGAATCATCGTCCAAGAAAAAGACTCGGCTTTAAAAGTCCGAGTCAGGTATTATGGCAA
>NZ_SMTB01000278.1:0-341 GCF_006864105.1 Acinetobacter sp. RF14B
TAACCCGAATCGCGGATAAGAAATTAACTTGAAAAATAGGAGGACTAGAGCCATCAGTTGAGTTACCACACAAAACCCACAACTCTAGTCCCGATGTTCAATAGTACCGAATTATTCTGTGTAATTGATGATTTCTTTCTTAAATTTGAAGCAACCTACTGGAAATTCCTCAAGCAAAGCCATCACTGCTTAAGAATCCGAAAAGCGCAACTGAGTATCTCTGAAATCATCTTTATCGCCATTTGGTATAAGTGTTCTCACTTCAATAATTTCAAAGCATTTTTTTCATGGCTGAAACAGGATAAAAGTCATTTATTTAAAAACTTACCTTGTTATCAACG
>NZ_SMTB01000279.1:0-312 GCF_006864105.1 Acinetobacter sp. RF14B
CGCTATCTGAATCCGAGTCGCTGTCAGAGTCTGAATCGCTGTCTGAATCAGAGTCGCTGTCCGAGTCTGAGTCGCTGTCTGAATCCGATCGCTATCGCTGTCTGAATCCGAGTCGCTGTCTGAGTCTGAATCGCTGTCTGAATCAGAGTCGCTATCCGAGTCTGAGTCGCTGTCTGAGTCCGAGTCGCTGTCTGAGTCCGAATCGCTGTCTGAGTCTGAATCGCTGTCTGAATCAGAGTCGCTATCCGAGTCTGAGTCGCTGTCTGAATCCGAATCGCTATCGCTGTCTGAGTCCGAATCGCTGTCTGAATC
>NZ_SMTB01000280.1:0-300 GCF_006864105.1 Acinetobacter sp. RF14B
CACGTGGTGGACGAACAACAAAAATACATCTTGCAACCGACGCGAATGGATTACCGATTGATTTTAAAATCACTGGGGGTGACGTCCACGACAGTCAAGTTGCAAAACAACTGATTGATACTGTAGACGAGGCAACTTATCTTATTGCTGATAAGGGATATGCTGCTGGGCAGATTAGAATATATGCCCAGAATAAGGATATGATTCCCATTATTCCAATGAGATCAAATAGTAAGAGGTCGAATAAGGAGTTTGATAAATATCTATATCAATTAAGACATTTAGTTGAAAATGCATTTG
>NZ_SMTB01000281.1:0-290 GCF_006864105.1 Acinetobacter sp. RF14B
CCCATTTGCCATTCACTTTTACGTAAGTTTCATCCAGATGCCATAAATGTCGATCTGTAGGATTACGCCAATACCAACGTAAACGTTTTTCCATTTCTGGAGCATAACGCTGAACCCAGCGATAAATCGTGGTGTGATCGACATTCACACCACGTTCGGCCAACATTTCCTGAAGTTCACGATAGCTGATGCCATATTTACAATACCAACGAACAGCCCAAAGAATGATTTCACCTTGAAAGTGCCGACCGTGGAAGGGATTCATCTGCTGTATCTCGAAATAAATAAGA